>JAGRKS010000012.1 GCA_020442185.1 Hyphomicrobiaceae bacterium | reverse complement strand
CCGATCTACGGCATGCCGGTGCTGCAGGTCTGGAAGGCCGGCACGGTTCTGTTCAACAAGCGCTCGCTGGCGTCTGGCTATGCCGGCATCGACAACCCGGTGTTCTACAAGAACAACACGGTGATGGTGCTCGGCGACGCCAAGAAGATGACGGAAGAAATCGGCAAGGCGCTCAGTCACTGATCTGCGCGCCGGCCCGGAGAGCGATCGCGGTACTCGTGGCCACCCGCGTCCGAATTTGGCGCGACATCGGGGCCACGAGCAACGTCATGGACTTCGCGTGGCGTCCATCGCGCGATCGTTCATTGCAACCTTGCCGCACCGCCAGTCTCCTATGGCGCGACGCCACACTTGCGCCTGGACGGGACACAGGGGCCGCCATTCCCTGCTTCCAGACCCAACTCCCAGGCCCGAGCCAGGATCGCCCTAAGCCCGCATTCATGGGCCGATCGGCAACCGCACCGCATTATTGCGGCGGTCGAAAAACCAATTGCCGGTACCGTGCGTTGACTTGAATGGAAAGGTTGGCGAAGCTGACCTTCGTCAGCGCGATGTGAGATACGGTGCATCCGGCAATAAAATGCTCAGCCGTCCTGCTTGCGGCCTTGCTACTGGTGAGCCGCGCGTCGGCGCGCGAGCCGGACGCTGGACCGGGGCCTGTCGTCACCATGATCGCGGGCAAGCCGATGAGCTGCCAGGACATTCGCGGTATCGCGGTGCACACACTACAGGTCGCCAATCTCGGCGATGTCGGCCGTGCGGGCGTCGTCAACCGCGTGCCCATCATCGCCATCGATCCGATCGTAATCGACCGTCTGCCCGACAAGCTGCAAATCTTCTTCTACCAGCACGAATGCGCCCACCATGTTCTCGGCCACTGGTTCCAGATGAGTCTCGGCATGGAGAGCGATGCAGACTGCTGGGCAATCCGCCATGGACGCGATACCGGCATCTTCTCCCGCGACGACGTTCGCAGCTTTGCGCCGTTTCTTGCTAAAAGTGGTGGTTCGCCTTTCGGCCACTTGCCCGGGCCGGAGCGGGCACGCCATCTGGTGCAGTGCTTCGACCAGCCGTGACGGCTTTGGCCGCATCTCGGCGCGTGGCGGCGTCGCCGGTGTCCGAGCCGTGGTCTCATGGCATCGGGCCCTGGGGCAACGAGGCCAGATGGCATGCCGTGCAACAGGTCCGGGCCGTGCAACAGGTCCGGGGCTACAACAGTTCGGGGGCGGGGAACAGGTCCGGGGCGCGCCGCATTGGTCATGCTGGCGTATATTGGACGGGGTTGAAGGATTTGCCACCAGCCCGGAATTGCGGGCCGCCCGACGGCGGCAACGCCGAAGACAGAAACGACGTTTGCCGTTGGGAGATGCCGGCCGCATGGGAACGCCACTGACGACTGTACTTGCGCTCGCCGCGTTCGCGATTGTCGTGATCTACGGCGCGCGGGTTATCGAGCGAATGCTGATGTATGCGCCAACGACGGAACGTGTCAGCCCGGCCGACGCCGGGCTCGCTGGCGTCGACGAGATCGAACTGACAACCGGAGATGGCGAAACCGTTCTTGCGTGGTGGGCAAAGGCGCGGCCGGGAGAGCCGACGCTGCTTTATTTCCACGGCAATGGTGGCTCGCTTGCCAATCGCGCCGACCGGCTGAGAAAGTACGCCGAGACGGGACGCGGCGTCTTCATGATGACCTATCGCGGCTACGGCGGATCGACAGGCGCGCCCTCGGAACGGGCGAACGTTGCCGATGCCAAGCGGGCCTACGACTGGCTGGTTGGCGCGGGCGTCGATCCCGAAGACATCGTGCTTTACGGCGAATCCATCGGTAGCGGCGTCGCCGTGCAGGTGGCCGCCGATCGCCGTGTCGCGGGCGTGGTGCTCGATGCCCCCTATACATCGATCCTCGATGTGGCGCGGCTCCACTATCCCTATCTGCCGTCGCGGATCTTTCTGCGCGACCGCTACGACACCATGGCCCATATCAGTCGAATCGGCGCGCCGCTGCTGGTGGTGCACGGCGAAGCTGACGAGGTCATCCCGGTCGAGATGGGGCGTGCCGTCCATGCTGCCGCGCGCCCGCCGAAAGAGATCGCGACGTTTGCGGGCGCACGCCATACCGACCACGGGCTCTTCGGGTCATATGAAGCCATTCAGTCCTGGCTCGACCGTGTCGTTCGCAAAGCGGCGGGCGCAGGCGATGGGTCAGGCGAGGACCGCCGGGCGGCTTCCGCAGGCGCGGGTCGCTAGAGTCACCGGAGGGACTGGCGAAGGGATATCGCTGCACCAGCGGTGCTGGCGACTTGACCTGCTGGCGGCGAACGATCGGGTGGCAGCTGACAACGGAAAAAGCGACCACGGTGCCGTGGTCGCATCTGTCTCTTGGGGAGTTTGTCTCGAGGGAAGCTAGACGCGGAAGCGCGTCACGGAGGGGCGACGACAGCGGTCGTACTCAACCCGCGAACGATCCGGGAATTTACCAAATCGCCGGCTCTATAATCGGACCGCATCGGCTGGTGGCTCGCCAGAGAGACGTGACGATCGAAATCGGGCGCGCGCCTGCGACGGAAATTGGCGCTGCACGAAAAAAGCACGGCGCGGGCGATGCCCGCGTCGTGACGTTGTGCGATAGCTGCTCGGATCAGGTCGAGCAAATAGACGTGCCGAGCGAAAGAGGCCGTCTCAGCGGCTGCCGCCGCCACCGCCGCCACCGCCGCCACCGCCGCCGCCACCTGGGCCACGCGATGTCGTGGGCTTCGCCGGCTTGCTCGGCAGCAGACCCTCACGCTGGGCGCGCTTGCGAGCGAGCTTGCGGGCGCGGCGAACGGCTTCCGCCTGCTCGCGGGCCTTCTTCTCCGACGGCTTTTCGTAATAGTTCCGGAGCTTCATCTCACGGAAAATGCCCTCGCGCTGCATCTTCTTCTTGAGCGCCTTGAGGGCTTGGTCGACATTGTTGTCGCGAACGAGAACCTGCACGCGTGCCTATCCTTTGGTGCTGGCTGGAAACAGAAAAGATAAACGACACCCGGAGCGCCAACGGTCTTCCGCCGAACGCCATGGTGTCCTGATTGCTGCGCCGCTTCTAGCAAAGCCGCGCGCGCTTGTCTACTCGCAGTCGAAGGGGCGCAAGCGGAAGGTGTGCGCGCCTCTGGCCGCGTCACGACGTCTTGGGGCCGATCCGGGTCACGTGGCCCATCTTGCGGCCGGGTCGCGGGTCGTTCTTTCCGTATAGATGCAACCCGAGGTCTGCGGCGGCGGCGAGCTTGCTCCAGGTGTCGACGTCATCGCCGATGAGGTTGGTCATGACAGCGTCGGAATGACGCTCGGTCGGGCCGAGTGGCCAATCGGCGACGGCGCGAATGTGGTTCTCGAACTGGCTGACGAGGCAGGCATCGATCGTCCAATGGCCGCTGTTGTGGACCCGCGGGGCCATCTCGTTGACGATCAGCGGTTCCGCCGCGTTATTGCCGACGTAGAACATTTCGACGCCGAGAACGCCGACGTAATCGAGGGCGGTTGCAATGTGGCTGGCCATTTCAAGGGCGCGAGCGCGCACACGGGTCGGCAGTGGCGACGGCACCGCGGACGAATGCAGAATTCCGTTCTGATGGGTGTTCAGGGGAATGTCGTAGAATCGCGTCTCGCCTCCCGGCGCGCGGACAACGAGTACAGACACCTCGAATTCGAAGGCGACGACACTTTCGAGGATGGCCGGACGAAATCCGATTGCGGCGCGTGCGGTACTGATGTCGTCGCCATTGCGCAATCGCACCTGGCCCTTGCCATCATATCCAAGGCGCGAGGTCTTGAGGATCGCGGGCAGGCCGAGGACGGCGGCGGCATTGGCAAGGCCGGCGTCGTCGTCGACAGGGGCGAAAGGTGCGACGGGCAACCCGAGCCCGGCTACGAACCGCTTCTCTGTAAGGCGATCCTGCGCGACCTCGAGCGCTTTCACGCCAGGCCGTACCGGACAGGCGTTCAACGCGGCGCGCGCCGTGTCGAGCGGGACGTTCTCGAATTCATACGTGACCACGTCGACCGTTTCAGCGAAGCGGGTGACGCGATCGAAGTCGTCGAATTCGCCGAGTGTCGTCGCCGCGGCGACGTCAAAGGCCGGGCCGCGATGGTCGGAATAGATGTGGCACTTGAGACCGAGGCGCGCGGCCGCCATTGCCAGCATTCGGCCGAGTTGTCCGCCGCCGAGAATGCCGATCGTGGAACCGGGTGGGAGTGGGTGCATGGGCGCGTCCGGGCTGACTGATTGGGCGGGGGCGTTGTTTCGTGTCAGGGGGCGATGCCGACGGGCGTATCGCTCCGGCAATCTTCGCCGATTGTCACGAGTCCGATGGTGCCTCCGCGATGGCGGCCGTCTGCGCGGCTCGCCATGCGGCGATCCGGCCCGTAAGGTCGGCATCCGATAGGGCCAGAATCTGAGCCGCCAGCAGCCCCGCGTTGCCAGCCCCCGCTTCCCCGATCGCCAGCGTGCCGACCGGCACGCCTTTCGGCATCTGGACGATCGAGTAGAGACTATCGATCCCGTTGAGTGCCTTCGACGTGATCGGCACGCCGAGCACGGGCAGTGTCGTCAGCGACGCGGTCATGCCCGGCAGGTGGGCGGCGCCACCCGCGCCCGCGATGATGACCCGGATGCCGCGTTCATGGGCCGTGCGCGCGTAGTCGTAAAGACGGTCCGGCGTGCGGTGGGCTGAGACGATCCGCGCTTCATATGTAACGGACAGCGTCGCGAGGATATCGGCGGCGTGGCGCATGGTCGGCCAGTCGGACTGGCTGCCCATGATGATGCCGACACTCGGGCCTGATGGGACGCCGGGGTGATTGGCCATCTCTTCTGCCTGTCGGATCGCAAGCCGCGCCGGCTGCGCTCCGCCTCCCTGTTCGTTGCGGAGAAAACGGGGGTGTAGAGAGGTTGCCGCTTATTGGCAAGCGCCGTGTTGGTGATGCAGGCCCTTGGCCCGCCGACCGAGCAGATCGCAGCGGTGGACTTCGGCAGTGGGTGGTGTGGGAGCGGCGGCAGGTCACGGGCGCGCGGAACCTGCGGCCGTTCGGTCAGGCGGGCATCGGCCGATGCGGCTGCGGGAGAGGCTACCATTCATCGTGCCGCCTCAGCGGCCAGTCACGTCATGCGGTGGGGCATTCCGACGTGCCACATCCTGGCGATGCGACGGGACGCGATGCAACGATCGCTCGCCAAGGCCAACCCCCGGCAGCGTCGCGTCAGGCAATGATGTCCGGTAGCAGTTGATCCTCGACCGCCGTGATCTGATCCTTCAGCGCCAGCTTCTTCTTTTTCAGTCGCTTTACATGCAGTTGGTCGGCACTGCCGCTGTCCTCGAGGGCGATGATCTCGTCGTCGAGTTTGCGGTGGTCCGCGCGCAATGCCACCAGCTGCTCGCGTAGCTCATCTTCCTTGCGCCGCTGCATTCCGATCGTCCGAACCCGTCGCCTGTCGCTTGTCTCTAGCACGCGTCTGTCGATTACGCGTTGATGGCATTGGCCGAGTGGCCGACGCAACAAAACGGACGGCCGGTCGACGGCCGCCGCACGCGGTTAGTCATCTCGCGGAACTATCCGCTCTTTCTGAATTTCTGGCAAGCCTCGCGCACGATGAGTATCTGACCAGCCCCTTGCGATGTCGCGCAACGGGGCGTTCCACGCCGGCGTCTTCCTTCATAACCAGCTCGAACGAAAATCTTCAGCGCACGGTTACGATTTTCGCGCAGCCCGTGGACACGACCCCGGCTGCATGTCACAATCCTGTCGTGGATAAACGTCAACGGAGGTTGTGATGTCGCTATCTGCACATCTGGCAGAGTTGAACGAAAAGCACAGATTCCTCGAGCGCAGAATTGCCGAGGAGGTCGGGCGGCCCGGTTCCGACGATCTGGAAATCCGCCGCATGAAGCAAGAGAAGCTGAAGCTGAAAGAAGAGATCGCCAGACTTCAGGCCCCGATCGAAACGCGACATTGACCACGCGGGACCGAGTGGTTCCCGCATCACTGACTGGCCCGCATCACTGATTGGCCTGCATCACTCGCTGGCCTGCATCACTCGCTGGCCTGTATCACTGACTGAGAGCCGTGGACTCTCTTTTCACAGATTTCTGCACCGACTTCTGGATGGAATTCTGTGTGGGCTGCTGGTCCACGGCCCCACTTTTTTCGACCCCAATTTTCCTGGCCCCAATTTTCCCGGCCGCTGCGGGATCGGCCGGAACCGGTTGCTGGCTGGAATTTGTTCTGGCCAGCTCCGTCGCCTTGATATTCGCCCGTAGGCGCCGTGCGCTCGCTCCGAGTGTCGCGCGATCGAGAGTGCCAGCCGCCTCCGCCAACATCAACTCGTAGAGAACCGCGAAGATTCCATCGCCGTCGGTGCTGATCAAAATGAGGTCCGCACCGGCGCGCAGCGCGTCGACGGATGCCGTCGCAACGCCCCCCGGACGACGCTTGATGGCACCCATCGCCATGTCGTCGGTAACGATCACACCGTTGAATTTCCATGCCTCCCGCACCAGCCCGGAAATCACGGCGCGCGATGTCGAAGCGGGGTTTGCGGGATCGGCTTGCGTCAGATGCGGATGGCCGATCATCAGCATGGCTGGCGTATCAGCCAGTACCGATTTGAACGGCACCCAGTCCTTGGCCTCGAGTTCGGCGAGCGGGGTCTTCAGGAATGCCGACGCGACATGGGTATCGACCTTGACGCGGCCGAGGCCGGGAAAATGTTTCAGCGTGCAGTTGACGTGCTCAGCCGACAGCACCGCGCAGTAGGTACGCACGGCGGCCGTGACGACGTCGGGATCAGCTGAAATTGCCCGATAGCGCAGCCGCGTATAGCGGTCTCGGATGAGGGCGCCTTCGAGATGCAGGTCCGCGACGGGTGAAAAATTCAGGTTGACGCCGATTTCGGCGAGCGCCGCACCTTGCTTGGCGGCATAGGTCTTGACCGCCGCTTCGCGTTCCTCGGGTGTCTTGAGTTTGCGCAACAGGCTCGGCAGCGAGATTTGCCGCGGCAGTGGTGGTGACAGGCGGGAGACGCCGCCGCCCTCCTGGTCGGTTGCAATCCAGAATGTGTCCTGCCCGGCCGCCGTGGCAAGTGCGCGGAAACTTGCGATTTCCTTGGCGAGTGCTGCCTTGTTGCGGCCTCGCGCGTTGCGCGCGGTCACGAACACGCCGCCGAGGGCGCCCCGCTCGAGAAGCGGCGTCAACTGGCGGGCGTTGTGATAGCCGACAATCAAGTGACGTCCGAGCCTGAGCAACGTCTCGTTGGGGGCCGCGAGCACCGCGCTGCGCATCATGGCAAGCGTCGGACGCGGCGCCTTGGGGCCGAGCGGCGTACCAGGGCTCGCCGTCGCTGCGGGCGAAGGGTTGGTGTCCTGGGTGGGCAGCGGCGCGCGATCGGGGGCGAGACGTGCAGAGGTGATGGACCTCTGCTGCGGCGGCGCGCGGCGCGCGATAATCGTCCGGCGGCGCGACAATTCGAGTGCCCGCAGACGCGATGCCGCCGTGGCAACGGCCTTGGATTT
Source organism: Hyphomicrobiaceae bacterium (assembly GCA_020442185.1). Lineage (GTDB taxonomy): Bacteria > Pseudomonadota > Alphaproteobacteria > Rhizobiales > Hyphomicrobiaceae > JAEUMD01. The sequence goes on along the minus strand of JAGRKS010000012.1, from coordinate 4,520 downwards.
TCCAGCCGCTTTTCCGCGCTTTCCCGCCGCGCGGTAGGCCGCGGCGCGGCGCTGGGCGGGCGTTCTGGCCGATAAGGCACGGCGGGTGGCCCGTTTGGTGTGCTGCTTGACGTGTTTCGGCTTCGCGCGGGCAGCGGCGGACGCTGCTCCGAAGGCCGTGATTTGAGATTGTGGAATTGATCCACCCGGGATGCCCGGTGTCGCGGTCAGTATTCCGGCGAGGAGGACCAACGCACAATGGCGCGCCGCCAGCCGGCGCGGGCGGACTGGGAGACCGGGATCAATTCGCGGCGCTGCCGTCATGTGGTTCCATTCCGGTGTGGTACTGTCCTAGGCGCTGGCCTAGGCGCTGGCCTAGGCGCTGGCGCCGAGGCTGTCATGGGTCGCGGCGGATGGGCACATCCGCGCAAAACGTTTTCGAAGCTGAACTGTTCCATCGCGTTGGCAAAAACGGTCCGCTCCTAGTCTTCGTCAGCCGACCCGCGGAGGACCCCTGGTGAGCGGTCGCCGAGTGCGCGTTCGGCCGGAATCTGTCCACTCGATCGATCCCCTCGACGACCGAGGTATCCACAGGCGCGGTATGGTCCTCCTAGCACGAAGCTCCTGAAGTTTGCCTAATGACTGCACACGTGGTTTCCGGCGCGACCAAGGCCACGTCCGTTTCGCGCCGCGGCGACGAGCCGCGAAACAATCGCCGCAACAAGGCCATGAACGATGTTCGTCTGGCGGGGGCCTCACAGAGCCTTGGCCTGATCGCGGAGGCGGAACTTCTGGATTTTTCCCGTCGATGTCTTGGGAATTTCGGCGAATATGACGTGTCGCGGGACCTTGAAGCGCGCCAGATGTTCCCGGCAGAACGCGATGATGTCGTCGGCTTCGGCCGCCGTCCCCGGTTTCAACTCGACGAACGCGCAGGGTGTTTCACCCCACTTCTCGTCGGGCTTGGCGACAACGGCGCAGTGGGCAATCGCCGGGTGCTTGTAGAGTACATCCTCGACCTCGATCGAAGAGATGTTCTCGCCGCCCGAAATTATGATGTCCTTCGAGCGATCCTTGAGCTGGATGTAGCCGTCCGAATGCAGCACGCCGAGATCGCCTGAATGAAACCAGCCACCACGGAACGCCTCGTCGGTGGCTTTCGGGTTCTTGAGATAGCCCTTCATAACGATGTTGCCGCGAAACATGACCTCGCCAATCGTCTCGCCATCCGCGGGAACCGGCTGCATCGTCTCGGGGTCGAGAACTGCGAGGTCCTCGAGCGCCACGTAGCGAACGCCTTGGCGCGCCTTCTTGGCCGCCCGCGCCGGGCCGACAAGGTCGTTCCAATCGGCCTTCCACTCATTGACGACGGCGGGGCCATAGCTTTCGGTCAGGCCATAAACGTGCGTGACGTTGAAGCCTGCGTCCGCCATGGCGGCGAGGACGCTTTCCGGTGGTGGCGCCGCCGCGGTCACGAACTCGATCCTGCGACCGATCTCGCGCTTTTCCTCCTCGGGCGCGTTGAGCAGCGTCGACATCACGATCGGCGCGCCGCACAGATGCGTCACGCCATGATCGGCGATAGCGTCGTACATCGCCTTGGCGCGGACCCATCGCAGACAGATGTGGGTTCCCGCGACCGCCGCCACCGACCACGGGAAACACCAGCCGTTGCAATGGAACATGGGCAGCGTCCACAGGTAGACTGGATGACGCTGCATTCCCGTCGCGAGGGTGTTCGCGTAGCACATCAGCGCCGCGCCGCGATGGTGGTAGACGACGCCCTTGGGATTGCCGGTGGTGCCCGACGTGTAGTTGAGCGAGATCGCCTCCCATTCGTCATCCGGGCGCCGCCCGGCGAAATTCGGATCGCCGGTGGCGATGAATGCCTCGTAGTCGAGATAGCTCGAGCGCTCGTTCTCCTGCGGGAACTCGGGATCGTCGTAGTCGATAATCAACGGGCGAACCTTGGCGAGTGAAAGCGCTTCGCGGATCACGGGAGCAAATTCCCGGTCGACGATCAGAACCTTGGTCTGTGCGTGATCGAGCTGGAAGGCGAGAATCGCGGCATCGAGGCGCGTGTTGAGGGCATGGAGCACCGCGCCGACCATCGGCACGCCGACATGCGCCTCGAGCATCGGTGGCGTATTGGACAGCATCACCGACACGGTGTCCCCCTTGCCGACGTAGCGTTGCGCCAGTGCCGAGGCGAGCCGCCGGCTGCGCGCAAAATATTCGGCATAGGTGAAGCGCTGCCCGCCGTGCACGACGGCCAGATGATCGGGATAGACGCGGGCGGCGCGCTCGACCTGAGACAAGGGCGTCAGCGGCTGATGGTTCGCGGGGGTCCGCTCGAGGTTCTGTTCAAAAGGAGAGTTCAGCATGTGACGCCATCTGCTCGATGTTGGGAAGGTTGTCGTCCGAGGCTAATTCAAGACGTGCGGAAAGGATATTCTGCGGTCGGAGAACGGTTGCAATGAGGCGAGCGATGGTGCGTGTCACCAAGGCCGGCGTACGTACCGAGGCGCTGTGGGATGCCAGCGGCGTAAGCGAAGGTGTCGAAAACGCTGCGCAAGAGACTTTCCGAAATTCGACGAAAGCGCTATGGTGACTCGATGCAGTGCAGCCCGAATCGAGGCTGCCGAGTCGCCTGCTTTCGGAGGCTGACATGACGGAATCGACACGCGAGGGCATCGCCCTCTGGATCGTCTTGATGGTCCTGCTGATGCTGCCCTGGACGGTGCTGTAGCAGAAGCCAGCGGGTCACTTGGTGATCGGTCGGCTTTAGCGTTGTTGGTCGGCCGGGAACGGACCCAAGACCGCGTCCGCCACCTTGGGTGGATCCTTCGCCAGTTCGAGGGCCGGTGATGGTGCGCCGGTTGCTGCGCACAAACGCGCTCCCTGGTACACGCGCTCTCTGGAAAACATGCCCTCTGGCACACGCGGTAACGATCCGCCGGCCCGATGCGTCCGGGGGCATCCGGTCGCGCGTGCCGATCGTCAGTGCCGCGTCAAAGCCCGAACACGGTGCGTGCCCCGTCGTAGACGAGCTTCAGCGAAATTACGAACAGCGAGGCGTAGGCGATCCGGTAAAACGGCTCCTGCGGCACGCGTCTCGTCAACCAGACTCCAGCCATCATGGCGAGTGGCGCCAGCGGTAGAAGCACCGCCGTCGTCTTCAGGTTGCTGGCATCGAACTGCCCGAGCGCCCAGTAGGGCACGAGCTTGACGAGATTGACGGTCGTGAAGAACCACACGGCGGTTGCCGCGAGCACGGCGTTGGGAAGCCGCTGCGGCAGCATGTAGATGTTGAACGGTGGCGCGCCGGTGTGGCTGACGAAACTCGTGAAGCCGGCGATCAATCCCCAGAACGTACCCTTGGCCCGGTTGACGGTGCGCGGCCTGTCGCGCGTGGCGCCACCGAACCAATAGTTGAGCGTGAAGCCGAGTCCAACGAGACCCACGATCAAACGGACATGGGCCTCCGTCACGTAGGCCGCCGTCGTCCAGCCAATTGCGATGCCGGCGATCGCAGCGGGCAGCAGGATCGCGAGGTTGGCGCGGTGGAACTCACGCCGGTAGGCGATGATGCCAGTCAGGTCCATCGTATTCAGGATGGGCAGCATGATGCCCGCCGCTTGCACGGGGGATATGACGAGGCTCATGAGCGGCACCGCGAGTCCGCCAGCGGCTCCGAGAAAGCCGCCCTTGGCAAGGCCCGTCAGGATGATCGCCGGAATGGCGACCGCATAGAACCAGGGATCGGTGATCATGCAAACCTTGCGCGGTGGGGCTCGAGCCAACGGGTGTGGCATGGCGCCGAAATCGTTGCAACGCGCGCGACACGGGCCGCCGGCCGTCCCTCGTCGCATGTATCGAAGCAAGCGCGCCCGTTCGCGCCGCGAGTTCGGCTGTTAGCGGGCTGCTCCTCGCACGCGTGGCCAGACGCGCCACAATCGCACCATGGGTGGTACCACCCGCGCCGGCTTTTGCCGCACCAGTGACCAGCTATGGCGCGACGGGCCACTAGTCGAAACTCCTAGTTGCCGGCTCTTGCGTCTCGACGCGCGGCGATGCTCATTAGAGACCAGAAAAATAGAACAACGCCGCACAACCGACGTTGCTGTCTGGAGGACGCCTCGATGAGCCGCTATGCCGAAGTCTATAAGTCGTGGACCGACAACCCGGAACAGTTCTGGGCCGACGCTGCCAAGGACATCAGCTGGTACAAGCTCTGGGACAAGGTGATCGATCCATATTCCGGACATTATGGCCGCTGGTTTGTCGGCGCCGAGTGCAATACCGCCTACAACTGCCTCGACAGGCACGTGGAAGCGGGCCGAGGCGCACAAAAAGCGCTGATCTATGACAGCCCCGTCACCGGAACACAGCGCACCTACACCTACGACGAGCTGACGACCGAAGTCGCGACGCTGGCGGCGGTGCTGCTCGATCTCGGCGTCGGAAAGGGCGACCGCGTCCTCATCTACATGCCGATGATCGCAGAGTCCGTCATTGCGATGCTGGCCTGCGCGCGGATC
>JAGRKS010000011.1:6059-31481 GCA_020442185.1 Hyphomicrobiaceae bacterium | reverse complement strand
TCATGCCGCGCGTGTCCTTGCCAGCCGCCCCCGCCTCGGAACGGAAGCACGGCGTCCAGGCGGTCATCCGCATCGGCAGCCTGTCGGCGTCGACGATCTCCTCCCGCACGATGTTGGTGAGCGAGACTTCCGCCGTCGGGATCAGCCAGAATCCGTTGTCGGTGTGGAACAGATCCTCGGCGAACTTCGGCAGGTTGCCAGTGCCGTAGGCGGTATGATCCTTCACCAGGAGCGGCGGGTTGTATTCGGTGTAGCCGTTCGCGAGCGTATGGCGATCGATCATGAACGAGGCGATGGCGCGCTCGAGCCGAGACAGCGCACCCTTGAGGAACACGAAGCGCGCGCCTGAAATCTTGGCGGCCGTCTCGAAGTCCATCAGGCCCAGCGCCTCGCCAAGCTCGAAATGCTGCTTCGCCTCGAAGCCGAACGTCTTCGGCTCGCCCCAGCGGCGGACTTCGCGGTTGTCGTGCTCGTCCTTGCCGAGCGGCACATCCTCGAGCGGCAGATTGGGGATGATCGCGAGTGCATCCCCGAGCGCCGCGACGAGCTTGCGCTCCTCGTCTTCGCCGCCCTGGATCACTTCCTTCAACTCGGCGACCTCGGCCTTCAGCCGGTCGGCAGTCTCGGTATCTTTCGCCGCCATCGCCTTGCCGATTTCCTTAGACGCGGCGTTACGGCGCTGCTGCGCGTCCTGCAGCGTCGTCTGGTGGCGGCGGCGCGCGTCGTCGAGTTCGAGGAGTTTCGCCGAAAGCGGCTCCAGTCCGCGCTTCCCGAGACCGGCATCGAACGTCTGGGCGTTGTCTCTGATCCACTTGATATCGAACACGGGCGGCCCCTCGCATTTTTCGGTGTTTACTGAGCCGTCCTATAGGACGCCCGGGCGCCGGGGTCCAGACGGCGGATCAAAGGCCGCCGGCCGCGGTCACCTGAATGACCTAGATGAGGAACGTTCGCGGCGCATCGACCGGGCCTTGTCGCGGGCACGAGGCTCAAACAGGCGATGCCTGCACATCGGGACAATCGCTCGGGCGGACCTGACGTTCGATGCCGGATCGGGTGGGCAAACAAAGATCTGGGTGCGTGCCACCCGCTGCCAGCGGCGGCGCGCGTCACTCGTCGGCGGGCTTCGGCGCCGTCTTCTCGACGCGACGAACGACGAGGATGGACGCCTCGTAGAGTAGCCACGTTGGCAGCCCCATGATGATCATCGAGATGGCATCGGGCGGTGTCAGAATGGCAGCCGCGGTGAAAATGCCTAGCACCGCATAGCGGCGCGCGTTGACGAGACTGTCGGCCGTCACCATGCCGGCCCGCGCCAGTAGCGTCAGCACGACCGGAAGCTGGAAGCAGATGCCGAACCCGAAGATCAGCGTCATGATCAGCGATAGATACTCGCCGACCTTCGGCAGCAAGGAGATTTCGGCATGTGTCGCGTCGCCGACCTGCTGGAAGCCGACCGAGAACTTCACCAGCAGCGGCATGGCGATGAAATAGACAATCGACGCACCGAGCAGGAACAGGAGCGGCGTCGCCACCAGATACGGGCGGAACGCCTCGCGCTCGTTGCGATAAAGGCCGGGTGCGACGAACTTGTAGATCTGCACCGCGACCACAGGGAACGAGAGGAACGCGGCGCCGAACATCGCCACCTTGATGTCGACAAAGAACTTCTCGAGCAGATGCGTGTAGATCGTCTTGGCATTGGCGGCACCGACGACCGAGACGAATGGCCAGAGCAGGATGTTGTAGATGTGCTTGGCCACCGCGAAACAGGCGAAGAACATCACGAAGAACGCAGCCACGGAGTAGATCAGCCGCTGCCGCAGCTCGACCAGATGGTCCATGAGCGGTGCCGTCGAGGCATCGATCATCTGTTGTCCATCACGCGGGCTCGGCAGATCGGTCACGTTCGTTCAGGCTCCGGTTTTGGCTGGAACGCCAGCGGCATCTGAAGGCGGCGGCTCGGCTGCCGGGCGGGCAACCGCCTTGTCGTCGCGCGCCCCATGTTCGCCAAGCGCCGCTCCGCGGTTCTCATCGCCGACCCCTTCGGCGGCGAACGAAGCCGGTGGCGGCTTGGCCGCGATCGGTAGGCCGTTCTCGTCGTGGGCGTCGGGATCAGACGTGTGATCGATCTCGGCCGATGACGCCGCCGGCGATTGCGGCTTGCCGTCCTTGATTTCCGCGGAGCGGCGGACGTCGTCCATTTCGCGCTCGGCCGCGCGCGCGGTATCGCGGATCGTGCCCTCGATCTCGGACTTGAACCCCGTGACGTCGTTCTTCAGTTGATCGAGTTCGGCCTCCCGCAGCGCCTGATCGAAGTGCGAACGGAACTCGCCGGCCTGGCGCTTGAGCATGCCGGCATAGCGCCCGATCGTGCGGAGCAATCCAGGCAGCTCCTTCGGCCCGACGACGATCAGGGCTATCACGCCAATGACCAGGATTTCCTGCCAACCGATATCGAACATTCGCCCGCCCGATCAGGTGTATCTCGCCGCCCGAAGGGAGGCGGCAGCGCACCACGTGGATCGATATGAAAAGATGCGACACCGCTGCGATGGCGCGCTGACGTGCTGCTCGACGGAACACCCACCGATGGAACGCCCACCGATGGAACGCCCGGTGGCGAAAGGTCTCGCCGAGCGATCACGCCAACCGGCCAACCGGGGGGCCGACCTCGCAAGCAATGTATCGCCGCCAGGAAGCCGCGACGCGGTCAGCCGAGCGGCGTCCCGGCACGATCCCTGAGCAACCAGCATCAACGGACCTTGGACTGCTCCGACTTCGACGCCTCGACCGAGCTGCGGTGATCAATTGTCTTCGGCCCGCTGCCTGTATCGTTCGCCACCTCGTCGTCGTCCGCCATGCCCTTCTTGAAGCTCTTGATGCCCTTGGCGACGTCACCCATCACCTCGGAGATCTTGCCTCGTCCAAACAACAGCACCACGATCAAAAGCAGAATGACCCAGTGCCAGATACTCATTGCGCCCATTACGCGTTCACTCCTCGCCGTCGTGGCGTTTGATGGTCAATTGCGCAGCACTATTGCAGAAACGATATCGTGCGGCAAGCGACGCCAAGACCTTGGGTTGCCGCAACAACGCTTTGAAATCACGCGCCTTCCGACAATTTGGAAGCGAAAACCAGAACACTTGCCGGATCGATCTCGACACGGACCTCGCTGCCCTTGGTCCAGGGGGCATCGAGCGTGGCACGCGCCCGCAGCGGCACTTCGAAGCCCTCGACCGCAATCTCCATGAGGCCGACGTCGCCAAGAAAGCGCACATCGAGCACGCGGCCGGGTAGCCCCCCGGCGCCCACCGGCAGCACACGGACGGCACGCTCGCGAATGCACACCGTGGCGCGCTCGCCTTCAGCGATGCCACCAGACGGCAACCGGCCGATCGGCGTCTCGACTTCGCCGCCAACGACCTTGGCCGACAACTCGTTGATCTCGGAGAAGAGCCGCGCAACGAACAACTCGGCGGGGTGATGATAGAGGTCTTCCGCGCGCCCGATCTGGATCAGGCGTCCGGCGCGCATCACGCCGATGCGATTGCCGAGACGCATCGCCTCCTCGGGATGATGCGTCACGATCATGCACGTCGCGCGCGTTTCACGCAGCAGTGACAGCGTCTCCTCCTGCATGCTGTCGCGCAGCTGGACATCGAGACCGGAGAACGGCTCGTCCATCAACACGACCGACGGCCTCGGCACGATGGCGCGTGCGAGCGCGACGCGCTGCTGCTGGCCGCCGGACAGGATATCGGGATAGGCCTGCGCATAGCCTTCGAGACCGACACGCGCGAGTACGCTCATCGCTTCCCGCTGCGCCTCGGCGGGCGGCAGCGATCTCAACCCGAACGAAACGTTTTGCAGGATCGTCAGGTGCGGAAAGAGGGCGAAATCCTGGAACATGAGGCCGATACTGCGCTGCTCCGGGGGCACGAACCGTTCGGGGCCTGCGACCTCGCGATCGTTCAGCATCACGCGGCCCGATGTTGGCCGCTCGATGCCGGATGCGATCCTGAGCAACGTCGTCTTGCCGCAGCCCGATGGCCCGAGCAGACACACGACCTCGCCGGGCGCTATGTCGAGATCGACCTTGTCGACGGCGACGTGGTCGCCGAAACGCCGGCTGACGCTGTCGAATGTGAGGCGCGCGGCGAACGTCGCGGCAGCGCGCCGACCCGACGGAACCGCCGACGGCAACGTGCTCGGCACGCTGTCGCGCCGCCGTCCCGAAAGCCATGCGCCGAACGTCACGTCACCAGGTCCTTCCGATGATCACCCGATCGCCCGGCGATCGGGGGGGGGCCTGCATTTGGCTATCCGGGTGGGCGGATGCCCCCCGGCGCCTTGCACGGCATGACAGAACGCCTCGCATATCCGTTCATGCCAACTTCGGCAAGCGGCGCAGGCGGCCTCACAACTCGAAGACCTCAGTTTGCGATGCGGAACCGACGCCTCGGAAAGCGCGATGATATGAAATGGCGTAAACGGATACGACGCCAGCCGAACCAGGATGGGATCAGGCAGATGCGCCGCCGCCGTCGCGTTCGCCACCCCCGACAACACCGCGATCTCCCGACCCGGCGTCAGGACTGGCGTCTGGGTCGGCGTCCTGGCCCGCGCAGTCTTTGGCACCGTCGTCACCGAACTCGCCGTCCCGGCCAGGCGCGATGCCACCCTCCGCCTCGGCTTCGAAATCTGAGCCGAATTCCAGCTCGACCTGCGCGGCCGCGGCATCGTCGTCCGACGCGTCGAGCGGCAACTCGTCCGGCATCAGCGCCGCGACGTCGCTCGGCTCCGGCACGGCAAACCCCGGCGGCAGATTGGCATCGAGCAGACCCGACCCTTTGAGCTCGGCCAGGCCAGGCAGATCCTTGATCGTTGCGAGACCGAAGTGGTTGAGAAACGCTTCCGTCGTCCCGTACGTGACCGGGCGGCCCGGCGCCCGGCGGCGGCCGCGTGGGCGTATCCATCCCGTATCGAGCAGAATGTCGATTGTGCCGGCGGACGTCGAAACGCCCCGCACTTCCTCGATTTCGGCGCGCGTCACCGGTTGATGATAGGCGATGATCGACAAGGTCTCGAGCGCCGCTTTCGAGAGCTTGCGCTCGTCGAGTGAATAGCGCTGCAGAAGAAACGACAGATCTTCCGCCGTGCGGAACGCCCACTTGCCAGCAACCTGCACGAGATTGACACCACGGCGCGAATAATCGTCGCGAAGCTCGGCCAGCAGGCCGGCGATGTCCGTCCCCTCGACCAGATGTTCCGCGATCCGCGACTCGTCGATCGGTTCTGGCGCCGCGAACAAGACCGCCTCGACAACGCGCAGCTTCTCCCGGCGGTCGGCCGCGGCAAGGGCCGCAACGCGCTCGCTGTCGGCGCGGAGATCGGCGGTGGCTTCGTTGGCCCCACTCCCGCTGGCGTCAGATCCCGCTGGCGCGCCGGACTCCGAGCCCGGCCCAGCGCCGGGGCCAGCCATCGCGGCCGTTTCGTCATGATCGCGACGGTCCACGCAACGCTCGTCGTCGTCGGTCTTGGGAACGAGTTTCAATCTTGGCGGAGACATGGGCGTCTCATTCCGATCGTTGTTGTCGCTCATCACACTCATACCGGAACGCACATTTACCCATCTGCCAGTCCGAACACCCGATCGGGAAGACCATCCGGGCGGAACCACGATGGCCGTTCTCCCGTGGCGTGTCGACCGAGCGCCATGTCATTCGCCGACCCGCTGCCATGGCGCGCCCTGCTCGCGCCGGCGCATGTAGATCGGCCCGAAGGGAACGTCCTGGCGCAATTCGACGAGACCCTCGCGGGCCATCTCGAGCGTCGCACCGAACGAGCTTGCGAGCACCGTCTTCTTGACGTCCTCGCCCGCCAGAAACTGCTCGAGGAAGAGATCGAGCTGCGTCCAGCGGCCGATGTTTTCGCCGATCATGCGCTCGAGGCGCACGCGGGCATCCTTGATCGACCAGACCTTGCGCGCTTTCACGACGTGCGACACCTTGATGGTGCGCTTGCGCTGATCGGCATACGCTTTCAACAGATCGACGATATCGGCGCTGTAGCGCGTGTCGCGCACCGATTCCACCGGCTCGCGCCAGCCGCGCGCGAACACGTCCCGCCCGAGACGATTGCGCGCCATCAGCTCGGCCGCCGCCTTGCGCATTGCTTCGAGGCGCATGAGCCGGAAAGCCAGACGTTGCGCCGCTTCGCTCGCGCTCATCTGGTCGCCCTCGGCCTCCTCGCGCGGCAGCAGCAGCCGCGACTTCAGGAAGGCCAGCCACGCCGCCATGACCAGATAGTCGGCCGCGACTTCGAGCCGCAGGTGCCGGGCCTCGGCGATGAAGGCGAGATACTGGTCGACGAGCGCCACGATCGAGATACGCGCGAGATCGACCTTCTGGGTCCGCGCCAGCGCGAGCAGGAGGTCGAGCGGGCCCTCGTAGCCGTCGACATCGACGAGCAGTGCGCAGCCGTCGTCGTCCGCATCCGCGACACCGGTGCGGGCGTCCGTCGACCAGGCGTCCTCGGCGGTTCCATCGGCTGGTGATGTCGTCTCGTCGTTCATTCGTGCATCCAGGCCGGCATGGCCGCGGGAATCGCGGCGGGCCGGCAATCGGCCGATGTTACACTGATTCAGTGGCGCCGGGCTTCGTGGTGCGTTGGCTCATGGTCTCGTCGGACGCTTGACCGCCGACGATGCTTGCGAGAACCGCGTGCGGCGCGCCCGTAAGGACCCCTGCAAGCGCGGCTGCCGCCGCCGCACGGTCGTAGTCCGCGGCCGCGCGGCGTGTGACGCCGACAGCTCCCGCGAATCGCTGCAACGCCTTGCCGCCGAGGCCCGGAACACCCGCGGCCGCGGCCTCCATTTCGACGAGGTCTCCGCTGCAATGCAGGGCGACGTCACTGCCCGCCCGGATCACCGCCTCCGCGCGCGACCGCATCGGACCCGAGAGGGCCTTCATGCCGAGGTCGTCGCTCATCAGCAGTCCGTCGAAGCCGATTGCACCGCGAATGACGTCGGCTGTGACGCGGGGCGAAATGCTTGCCGGCGCTGTCGGATCGATCGACGCGAAGACGACATGGGCCGACATCGCGCCGGGCAGGTCGCGAAGGCGCCGGAACGGTTCGAAGTCCGTGGCGGCAAGCTCGGCCGGGTCGGCATCGACGGTCGGTAGTGCGAGATGGCTGTCCGCTGTCGCGCGGCCGTGACCGGGGATGTGCTTGATGACCGGCAGCACGGCACCGGCCATCAGGCCACCAGCCACCGCGCCGGCGAGATCGACGATGGTGTCGGTATCGACGCCATAGGCACGGTCGCCGATGATGTCGTGCGCGCCTGGAACGGGCCGGTCGAGAACGGGCGCGCAATTCGTGTCGATGCCGAGCGCGGTCAAATCTTCAGCGAGCAGTCGCGCGATGATATGCGCCGCAGCCACTGCCAGAGCCGGATCATCCTGATAAATCGATCGGAATGCCGCGGCCGCCGGCAGTGTCCGCCCGAGCGGCGGGCGCAATCTCTGAACGCGGCCGCCCTCCTGGTCGATCAGCACGAGAGCGTCGTCGTCGCCGATCGCTGCACGCGCTTCCGCGACGAGGCGCCGGATCTGGTCGAGGGTGACGCAATTGCGGGCGAAAAGAATGATGCCGAGCGGTCGCGCGGCCGCAAGGAACCGGCGCTCGCCATCGAGCAGTGTTGGGCCCGAAAGGCCGGTGATCAAAGCGGATCGATGCGCCAAGAGACGAGGGTCCTTTGTGGTCATGACCATGGTGCGGTTTGCGGGCGGTCGTTGGTGCCCGATCGCCGGCGATCCTCGACCGGTGCGCCGGACATTCCGCTGCAAGGGAGATCTACGGAGATCTACAGCATTGACCGCACGCCCGGCGCAAAGGCTATCCGGCGAAAGAAGCGCGACGCGACCCGACAAACTCGATGCCTGCCGGAGCGCTGGCGCGAAGGTCGCAAGCGCCCGGCTGTGGCCGACATCGCAGCACCCGACGTCGATCAGTAGGCCTTGATCCAACAGCTCGCGTAGCCGGCGGTCTTGAGATCGCGGCAAAGTTGCTGCGCCTGCTCGCGCGAGCCGGGCGGCCCGACGATCAGCCGATGATAGATCCCCTTGGCGCCGAGGTTCGCCTCCTGCACGTCGGGCGTACGGTTCGAGAGTTGCCGGGCATAGCGCTGCTGGAGATCGGCGAACTGCTTCAACGCATCCATGCGGCTTGCGCCTGATGAGGGGATCGACGCCAGCACCGCAACATAGCCGGCCGCGCTGGCACTGCGCGCCGCCGAGGCCGTCGCCGGAGCGGCGGTCGTCGCCGCCTGCGCCGTACGCGTCGGCTTGCTCGTGACCGGAGCGGCGACGCGCGCCGGGGCCTCGGGCGGCGCTTGCTGGGCAGCGCGTGCGATGACGACGGGCTTGGCCGTGGCGGGCTTTGCCGCCGGAGGGGGATCGGGCTGGCGGATCGGTGGGGCGGCGCCAGCGGCGCGCGCCGGCGCGGCCGGCTTGACCGGCTCCACGCGTTCTGACTGAGACGCGCCGACGCCTGGCGGCCGGCCGCCAAAGCCATCGACGATGGTCAATCCGGGAACGGGGGTGACGACCGGCGGCCGCGCCCCAGCCGAGGGCGGCGGCGAGGCCACGGGAACGATCGAACCGTCGCGGCCGACGACCATTGTCGTCACCTTGCGCGGTGCCGCATCGTCATCCCGCGAAGCGGACGCCTGATCGGCCCCGCTGGCACTTGCGCCCGATACTGACGCCGGGGCGGACGCGGAGCCGTCGTTCAACCGGCCGAGAATCTTGGAATCGGTGTGCGCGAACTTTTTGCCGCCTGGATCGGCCGGCTTGACGCGCGGCGGTGCGCCGGCATCGCGAACCACAGGCACGCCACCCCCGCCGTTGGTCGCCCCCGAGGATAGATAGGCATAGCCGAGGCCGCCGCCCACCAAGCACATGACCACCACGACGGCCGCGATCTTGATGAGCCCCGGCCGTGTCCGGTCATCCTCCTCGAGGTCCTCGTCTGCCAGATACTGATCGTCGTAATCTGCAGCAATCTCGTTGCCCGCCACGGGAACCGGCGGCGCATAAGTCGCCTCGTCGGCATAGCCCGGAGCCGCGCCGCCCAGGGCATCGTGGTGCAATGCCATGCCCTGCTGATCTTCCGGCGCGTATTGGTATCCTTGATAGGCTTGCCCGGCATACGCATCGCCCTGGTAGCCGTCGCCCTGGTAAGTTTGATCCGGATAGGCTTGGCCTGGATAGGCGGGGTCGGCATAGGCCGGGTCGGCATAGGCTTGCCCTTCGTAGCCGCCGGCTGCCTGGTGCCCTTCGCCGGCATGCCCATGCTGTCGGTACTCGGCCGCGTATTGGCGCGTTCCCCCATCCTCGCTGAAGTGAGCGCCGCGCTCGCCCTGCCAGCCCGCTTGCTGCTGCCAATCAGTCGCAACGGGGGCAGGCGCAACGGGGGCAGGTGCATGGTGAGCGGGTGCCGCGTCGTTCGGCCAGCCTGCATGATGATCGTAGGTTGCCCCGCGCAACTGTGGCTCTTGCCGCCACTCGCCGGCGCCAGCGCCGGATCCGTCGGCCTGCAGGCCCGCCGCGCGACCGCCACCTTGTCCCGTCTGACCGACAACGCCTCTGAGGCGCGGGTCCCGCGAGGCGACGCGCTGCTGCAGCGACACGTGCTCGCTAGGCTGCCCGTCCCCATAGCCGCCTAATGCGTTGGGATCGGCGTAGTCAGGCGTCGCTGCGGGTTCCGGCCACTGGCCGTAGGCATCTGCCGGCGCCGCATGCTGTTGCGGCTGATGTTGAGCGGCTTGGCCGGCCGGCACGTAGGGCTCGAATTGCGGGGCGTAGGTGCCGGGGGCGGGAACAGCGGCGGGATAGGCGCCATAGCCGGCGCCCGACTCGTCGGCGTATCCTTGCTCCGGATACTGATACCCAGGCGCTGCGGGAGCATAAGCCGGCCCCGCCTGCGGATAGCCCGCCTGCTGATAGGGTGTGCCGGCGTATCCGGTCCCGTCCGGCGCTGGCGTGCCATAGGCGTCGCCTTGGCCATAAGGGTCGCCTTGGCCATAGGGATCATGCGGCGACGGATAACCCTGTCCGGACGCAGTTTGGCCGTTAGCCGTCGGATGCTGCGATGGCAGCCCGCGCTGCGGCCGGCCCTGCTGGGGGTGGGTGTGCTGTACTTGCGCATGCTGGGGATGAGGCGGGGCGTGCGGTGGCTCAGCCGGCCATGGCGCCTGCAGGCCGCGATCAGGCATCGGCTGCGGATCGGCAGGACGGCGGAGTTGTGCCTCAGGCCATCGCTGCGGCGGCATCCCGGGTCCGTTGCTCCGTCCCATAATTCAAATGCCCCCAACTTCGGGCTTCAGGCCCCTCAGAATCGCGATGTTACCGCATCGCTTCGGGGGCCTCGACGCCCAGAATATCCAAACCTGAGGATATCACCCGTTGTGTTGCTGCGACGAGCGCGAGACGCGCTGCCGTCGTGCCCCTATCCTCTTGTCGGATAAAGCGTAAATGTGGCGAATCATTGCCCCGCGACCACTGTCCATGGAGCATCGACGCCAGATCGTAGAGGTAGAACGCCAACCGGTGCGGCTCATGTGCCTCGGCCGCGCTCGCGATCATTTTCGGGAACACCGCCAAGCGCTTGATGAGATCGAGTTCTCCCTGATCATCGATCAGCGACAGGTCGGCGTCGCGCACCTCGGCGCTGTCCCGCGTCAGACCGGAAAAGGCCTCCTCCGCATTGCGGAACAGCGATGCCGCTCGCGCGTGCGCGTACTGCACGTAGAACACCGGGTTATCCTTCGACTGCTCGGTCACCTTCGCGAAGTCGAAGTCGATCGGCGCGTCGTTCTTGCGGTAGAGCATCATGAACCGTACCGCGTCTCGCCCGACCTCGTCGACGACATCGCGCAGCGTCACGAACGTGCCGGCGCGCTTCGACATCTTGAACGGCTCACCGTTCTTGTAGAGCTTCACGAACTGGTAGAATTGGACATCGAGATCGGCTGCTCCGTCAGAGAGCGCATGCACGGCCGCCTTGATCCGCTTGGCGTAGCCGGAATGATCGGCACCCAGAAGATTGATCAGCTGCCGGTATCCGCGTGACAGCTTATCGGCATGATAGGCGATGTCGGCCGCGAAATAGGTGTGCGACCCATCCGACTTGTAGAGGGCGCGATCGACGTCGTCGCCGAAGCTGGTCGAACGGAAAAGCGTCTGTTCGCGATCCTCCCAGTCCTCCACCGGCTCGCCTTTGGGCGGCGGCAGATGCCCCTCGTAGACGAGGCCGGCACCGCGCAACCCCTCGATCGTCTCGCGGATTCGGTCGCGATCCCCGGCCTTCAGGCTACGCTCGGAAAAGAAGATGTCATGATGCACGTCGAGGGTGGCGAGGTCGTCGCGGATCATCACCATCATCTGGTCGATCGCGAAGTCGCGGACGATCGGCAGCCAATCCGCCTCGTCCATGGCGACGAGGGCCTCGCCGTGCCGCTCGGCCAGCGCCGCGCCGACCGGCTTCAGGTAATCGGCCGGGTAGAGGCCTTCGGGAATTTCACCGATGTCCACGCCGAGCGCTTCGCGATAGCGCAGGTAGGCCGACCGGGCGAGCACGTCGACCTGGGCTCCGGCGTCGTTGATGTAGTATTCGCGCGTCACGTCGTAGCCAGCGAAGGCGAGCAGGTTGGCGAGCGCGTCCCCCAACACGGCGTTGCGGCAATGTCCGACGTGCATCGGGCCGGTCGGATTTGCCGAAACGTATTCGACGTTGACCGACGAGGCACCCTCGACTGCGCCGCGCCCATAGTCGCCACCCGCCACGAGAATCTCCCGCACGAGCTGCTGCCAGAACGCCGGCTTCATGCGCAGGTTGAGAAACCCCGGCCCCGCGACCTCGATGCCGGCGAAGACGTCCTGATCGGCCTCGAGGCGCGCTTTCAGCGCCAAGGCTATATCGCGCGGTTTCATCTTGGCCGGACGCGCCAGTACCATCGCGGCGTTGCTCGCAAGGTCGCCGTGGCTCGGATCGCGCGGCGTCTCGACCTCGACCGGCGGCAACACCATGTCTGGCGGCAATGCGCCGTCGTGGCGAAGCCCTTCGAGCGCCTCGGCAATCATGCGCCCGACCTGTTGAAATGCGTTCATACTGGCTTCCCTGCCCCACGGTCTGGCTACGGCCACCCCGCCCCGGCGACATATCCGGCTATACGCGGATTTCCCCGTCCGCGAAATCGCGCCGCACAAAATTTAGAAGAACCGAGGTGCGCCTATCGCAATTCCGGCGTGACGTCAAACAAGCGGTTGTGCTCGGCAAGGGCGTAGCGGTCGGTCATGCCGGCGACATAGTCGGAGACCAGGCGGGCGCGGCGGCGATCGGCAAGACCGCGCGCCGCCTCGCGCCACTCGAGCGGCATCGCCAGTTCGTCCGCGAGGCAGCGACCGAACAGGTCGCCCACGACGCCCTCGGCCTGACGCATGACGCGCATGACGCGTTCGTGGCGATAGACCCTGGCGAACAGGAACGACTTCAGGTCGCGCAATGCCGCCTGCGTATCGTCCGAGAAGGCGACAACCGGGTGGGCCTCGTTGCGGATGTCGTCCGGCCGTCCGGGGGCGAGATGCGCCAGGCGCCGCCGCGATTCGGCCACCACATCGGCGATCATCGCGGTGATCATGCGCCGTGTCGCCTCGTAGATGAGCTTGGCCTCCGCCGTCGCGCCGCGTCGCCCGCTGAGATCGGCGACGATCGGCGCAGCCAGCGGCGCGGCGGCGAGATCGGCAAGGGTCAGCAACCCCGCGCGCAAGGCATCGTCGATGTCGTGGTTCACATAGGCGATGTCGTCGGCGAGCGCGGCAACCTGCGCCTCAGCGGACGCCTGCTTCGATAGCATGAAATCGAGCCGGCCCGGGAGCACCGCCAGCACCTTGGCGACCGCACTGGAGCTCTGATCGCCGACCGGCCCGTTGTGCTTGGCGAGTCCCTCGATGGTCTCCCACGTCAGGTTGAGGCCGTCGAAGTTCATGTATTTCCGCTCGAGCCGGGTCACGATGCGGAGGCTTTGCGCGTTGTGATCGAAGCCGCCGTAAGCCGCCATCGCCGCATCGAGCGCGCGCTCGCCGGCATGGCCGAACGGGGGATGGCCGAGATCGTGCGCCAACGCCAGAACCTCGGCGAGGTCCTCGTCGAGCCGCAGCTGGCGGGCAATCGTGCGTGCAATCTGCGCGACCTCGAGGCTATGGGTGAGCCGCGTCCGGAAATGATCACCTTCGTGGTAGATGAAGACCTGCGTCTTGTGGGTCAGCCGCCGGAAGGGTGAGGAATGCAGCACCCGGTCGCGATCGCGCTGGAACGGGCTGCGTGTCGCGCACTCTTCTTCACGGTTGAGGCGCCCGCGGCTCGGCGCGCCTCCCGCCGCATAGGAGGCCGGTGAGCGCGCGCCGGGAGCCAGGCTCTCGCCATAGTCAGCGGCGACCGGCGGCGCATCGAGAGGTCTGATTTGTATGGCCATGGCGGCGGTGGGCTCCAGCGCTCTGCATCGGGCGGCGTTTGACAACGAGCGGCGGCGTCTTATCTTTCCAGGTGTTAGGACTCCTAGTCCGTATCTGGCATATCTGTCACGGGCAGAATATCTGCCGACGACGTGCCATCCGAACGTCGACACGGTCCACATGCTAAGCTGTCGCGCCCGGCAAACTCCGGGCGAAGGCTGAAAAGCTCGACAAGAACGCGAAACCCACGGACGGCCCTCCCGTTTGAGACGGCAGCAGATGAGATAACTTGAGCAATGACATCCGCGCACACCCAAGAAGCCCCGAGCCTTCCTGTCTCCTTGAGCCCAAGCGCTGCGATGCGTATCAACGAGATCACCGGTGACGAGCCGCTCAACAAGCTGCTCCGGATCAGCGTCGAGGGCGGCGGCTGTTCCGGCTTCCAGTACAAGTTCGACCTCGTCGCCGAAACCGAACCCGACGATCTCGTGCTCGAGCGCGACGGTGCGAAGGTCTTGATCGATCCGGTGTCGCTCGGCTTCCTCGCAGGCTCCGAGATCGACTTCGTCGACGATCTGATGGGGGCAGCGTTCAAGATCACGAACCCCAACGCCACCGCCTCGTGCGGCTGCGGCACGAGCTTCTCGATTTGACCGCCAGTCACCGCGACGGAGAGCGAAGGGGATCGATGAAGATCGCCACATGGAACATCAATGGCGTCAAGGCGCGCATCGACACGGTCGTCACATGGCTCGCCAATGCGACGCCCGACGTCGTCTGCCTGCAGGAGATCAAGAGCCTCGACGAGGGCTTTCCCGGAAGCGCTTTCGAGGATCTCGGCTATACTGTCGCGACGCACGGCCAGAAGGGGTTCAACGGCGTCGCCATCCTCTCGAAGCTGCCAATCGACGACGTCCGTCGCCGGCTGCCGGGCGACGACGGTGACGAACAGGCGCGCTATATCGAGGCCGACGTCGTCTCAGGCGACAGTGTCGTGACGGTGGCATCGATCTACCTGCCGAATGGCAATCCGATCGGCACCGAGAAATTCGCCTACAAGCTCGCCTGGATGCAGCGGCTGGAGGCGCACGCCCGCGACCGCCTCAGTCACGAGATGCCGCTCGTTATGGCGGGCGACTACAACGTCATCCCGGAACCGGCCGACGCTCGCAATCCCGACGCCTGGAGGGAGGATGCGCTGTTCCAGCCTGAAAGCCGCAGCGCTTGGCGGGCGCTTACGGCGCTCGGCTTCACCGACGCGACCCGCGCCTGCGATCCTGCCGGCCAAGTCTACACGTTCTGGGACTATCAGGCCGGCGCCTGGAACAAGAACCACGGCATCCGCATCGATCACATGCTGCTTTCGCCGCAAGCTGCCGACCGGCTGATCTCATCGGGTATCGACCGCGATACGCGCGGATGGGAGAAGCCGTCGGACCACGTTCCGGTGTGGATCGAGCTCAGCGCCTGACGACGGCGGCGAGACAGCATCAGTGCATCAATGTCAGTGAGCGCCTCGCGCGCGCCCGTTCGGCCGGAAAGTGCGATTGCAATCATCGGCGAGGTTGTGCCGTCGGACGTTGCGGCCCGCCTGTTCCGCCCGACTATTCCGCCCGACTGTGCGTGATGCTCAGGCGGACGTGTCGCGCGAGAAGACCTGGGCAATCGGTGCGAAAACATAGATTGCGAACGGGATCAGCAAAAATCCAAGCACGAGACCGAAAATGCCGTCGAGCGTCGCCTTGATCAGCCACGCGACCAGGCCGCCGGGTGAGGCGAGCGCATTCGAGACCCCGTCCGCCACGTCGTGCACGACGTGCGCGATGCCGCCGAACCCAAGCACCTCGAGCCCGTGGATCACGATCGATCCGCCGACCCACAACATCGCCGCCGTGCCGATTGCGGAAATCACGGCCATCACCGTCGGCATGGACTTGACGATGCCGCGGCCGAATGCGCGGGTGATCGAGAGGCGACCGATCTGGCTCAACTTCAAACCGATGTCATCGGCTTTCACCAGAAGGGCAACGCTGCCGTAGACCACGATCGTAATTCCGATCGCGACCACCGCAAGTGCAACAGCCCGCATCCAGATGCTATCGGTCTCGATAGCCGCAAGCGCGATCGTCATGATCTCCGCCGACAGGATGAAGTCGGTCTTGATGGCGCCGGCGACCCGTTGGCGCTCGAGATGCGCCGCGTCGAGCGTTTCGGGTTTCGGGCCATGATCGGTCTCAGGCGCAAAAATATGCATCACCTTCTCGGCGCCTTCGAAGCAGAGATAGGCTCCGCCCAACATCAGGAGCGGCGTCAGCAGCCATGGCAGGAACATGCTGAGCAGCAAGGCGACCGGCAGAAGAATGACCAGCTTGTTGAATAACGACCCGCGCGCGATCTTCATCACGATCGGCAACTCGCGCGCGGCCGGCAACCCGACGACATATTTCGGCGTCACCGCGCTGTCGTCGATCACGACGCCGGCGGCCTTCGAGCCAGCCTTCGCGGCATGGACGACGACGTCATCGAGTTGTGCCGCCGCGAGTTTGGCAAGCGCCGCGACGTCGTCGAGAAGGGCAAGCAGGCCGCTCATGCTGGGGGAGATCCTTTGTGGTTCAGGCCACCGGGCGGGCAGTTGGAACAGCCGTTTGCAAGGCCTGAAGCGGTACCGCACGGCGCAGGGCAGGCGAGTGAACGGTCGCCCGGCAGGTTTCGCCGTCGACGCGCTGGCGATTTATTGCGCCTCGCGCACCTGACCGCAACCCTCTGTCCACGGTTGTCGTCGCCGCCCCGACGCCATCGGGTGGGATCACGGACACCACCGCCTTGGCCCTATCGCGGCATACGAAGGATGGTTCGCGTAGTGGATGGGGACGTTGTGCCTCGCCTCGGAAAGCGGCCGGGCTAGCGGGTGTCGCGCCGGCCGACACCGCGCAATGGCTCGATGGCCGAGGGATCGGACAACACACCAAGGGCGCCGCCGCCCTGGACGAATCCTGGGGCCGGTTCCGCGGGCCGAGCGCCGGCAGCGTCGGCAACCGGGCGATCATCGCGATCCTTGCCCGCGGTGAAGTCGAGCGGCACCGTCTCGCCGTTGGCACACGTGCGTGTCGCCCGCGCGTCGAGGAAGCCGAGGCCGGTACGATCCTCGCGGTCGGGGCGGCGGCCATAGCGGCTGTCCCACTCCGCCACCATGCCGCCAACCTGCTTGCGCACGCCCGCCGGAGCGCCGCAATAGATGTTCTGATAAATGTCTTCGATCCAAACGCGTTCGCCGCCCGGCGCGTTCTTGACGGCGACCGAGATCAGCGCCAGGGCGCGGACCGGATCGCGATCCATGAACATGCCACGCCAGTAGAGATCCGCGAGGAAGGCCTGCGCGCCGGCATGGCCCTTCTGTGACAGGATCGCAAGCCAATGCTTGCCGCGCGCAACGTCGCTCGGCACGCCCTCGCCCTTCAACTCGAGCTTGGCGAGTTCGAACTGTGCATCCTCGTCGTTGAAGAAGATGGCGGCATGATGCAGATAGTCCGCCGCGCGCTCAGGATTAGGCTCGAGGCCGACCTCCGCGAGTCCGCGCCGCACATAGCCCGCAAGCGCCGTCAGCGACTTGGCGACATAAGGCGCACGGTTGTCGTCGTCGGGATCGACGTCCGCATAGTCGTTGGCGATCTTCTGGAAGAGCAAATAGGCCTTCGCATGATCGGTGTGCGCACTCTGATTGTCGGCATAGATGCGCGCCAGATAGTACTGAGCATAAAACAGGTTCTTGGCGGCAGCCACTTCGAGCGCGGGGATCGCCATCTCGTAGTAGCCGCCGCTGTAGGCGCCGATGCCCTGGGTCTGCGCCTCTTCAGGCGAGCGGAACTCGGGCGTCGCGGCCCCGGCCGAAGCCGAGACCGACGCCCAGAGCGCCATGACCAGAGCGGTTGCCGTCCTAGATATCCGCATAACAGAGAACTTCGGCCTTTCCTCCGGCGTGGGTAACGGCGCCGGTACGCGCGGGTCCAACTTGATCGGCGTACTTGCGAAGAACGCCGCTCTGGTAGGGATTATCCGGTGCCTTCCAGTCCTTTTTGCGGCGCTCGAGTTCTGCTGGATCAACTTCGACGTCGAGGGTGCCTTTTTCCGCGTCGATCGAGATGATATCGCCATCCTTCAGCAGGCCGATTGGCCCGCCGACCGCCGCTTCCGGACCGACATGGCCGATACAGAAGCCGCGCGTGGCGCCGGAGAATCGTCCATCCGTAATCAGAGCGACCTTGTCGCCCGCGCCCTGGCCGTAGAGTGCCGCCGTGGTCGACAGCATCTCGCGCATGCCCGGCCCGCCCTTCGGGCCTTCGTAGCGGATGACGATGATGTCGCCTTCCTTGTAGTCGCGCGCATCGACTGCCGCGTAGGCGTCCTCTTCGCAATCGAAGCAGCGGGCCGGACCGCGGAACTGCAGCTTCTTCATGCCCGCGACTTTCACGATGGCGCCATCGGGTGCCAGCGTTCCCTGGAGCCCGACGACACCGCCGGTCGCCGTGATCGGATTTGAAACCGGATAGACGACTTTCTGATCGGTGTTGAACACCACGTCGCGGAGGTTCTCCTCCATCGTCTTGCCGGTCACCGTCATGCAGTCGCCATGCAGGAAGCCGCCCTCGAGCAGCGCCTTCATGATCTGCGGGACGCCGCCGATATCGTAGACGTCCTTCGCGACGAACTGACCGCCTGGTTTCAGGTCGGCAATGTAGGGCGTGCGCTTGAAGATGCGCGCAACGTCGAACAGGTCGAACTCGAGGCCGATCTCATGGGCCATCGCTGGCAGGTGCAGCGCGGCGTTGGTCGAGCCGCCGGTTGCCGCCACGATCGTCGCGGCGTTCTCGAACGCCTTCATGGTGCAGATGTCGCGCGGGCGGATGCCGTCCGCGAGGAGACGCATCACGGCCTTGCCGCTTGCCGCGGCGTAAGCGTCGCGGCTCTCGTAGGGTGCTGGCGCGCCGGCCGAACCGGGCAGCGCGAGGCCAATCGCTTCGGAGACGCAGGCCATCGTGTTCGCCGTGAACTGGCCACCGCACGACCCGGCCGACGGACAGGCGACACACTCGAGATCGTGCAATTCCTCGTCCGTCATGCGTCCGGCGGAATACATGCCGACGCCTTCGAACACATCGACAACCGTGACGTCACGCCCCTTGAATTTGCCGGGCAGGATCGATCCGCCGTACATGAATACGCTCGGCACATTGAGCCGCAGCATGCTCATCATGATGCCCGGCAGGGACTTGTCGCAACCAGCGACGCCGACCATCGCGTCGTAGCAATGGCCGCGCATGGTCAGCTCGATCGAGTCCGCGATCACATCGCGACTGACCAGCGAAGACTTCATGCCCTGGTGGCCCATCGCTATGCCATCGGTGACGGTGATGGTGCAGAACTCGCGTGGCGTGCCACCGCCCTCGTCGACGCCGACCTTCACCGACTGCGCCTGGCGCATCAGCGAGATGTTGCAGGGGGCAGCTTCATTCCAGCACGACACGACACCGACGAATGGCCGGTTGATCTGTTCCTCCGTCAAACCCATCGCGTAGTAATACGACCGGTGCGGAGCCCGGGAGGGACCGACCGTCACATGCCGGCTCGGCAGCTTTGATTTATCGAACGTCTTGGCGTCCATGGAATTCCAGTCCTTTCGGCTCCGTCGCGTTGTCCATGGCGGCGCCGGGCATCAGCCAAGCCGCCGCTCGCGGCGCACTTTAAGTGGCTCGGGCGCATCACTCAACGAAGCAGAAGACACAAAATCACCGCGACAGCTGACACTGGCCGCTGACACTGGCCGCCGCCGCGGCATCGGGCTGACAAACACTGGGAGGCCATTGTGTCTCAATCGAGGCACTGGCCACACCTTCGCGTGCTCGAGAAGCAACACATTCCCTTCCGGTTAATGTCGCAAAATCGCTGTTTGCTCCACTGGCAGCATGCCGGCCGGCGGCCTCGAACCTTCCGGCCGGCCGTCGCGTCTCATCGTCGTTATTAGGCGAGAAAACCGGCGCCTCCTTGACCACCGCCGGGCAAACCCGTGCCGCCGCGGTGACGAGGCGGCCATACACTTGTCCGCTTTGCGGCCTGCCGACCCGTCGCAACCAGAATTGCCCTGTTTTCAGCGAACGTGGAGAACGATAACTATGGCCTCGACGATTGACCGATCACACACCCGGCTCACCGACGCCGATGCCGCGACACGCGAGCCAGCAGGAAGGCGCGTCGCGGCCCCCCGACATCAAGGGCCCTGGTCGCCTGAACTTCGCGATGTGGAGCGCTTCGCCATGACGACGCCGGCCCGCACGATTGAAAAGTCCGGCGCGCCTCAGCGGCCGGGCACCAGTCCACATCTTTCCTGGCTGCATCCACTCGGGCTGATCAGTCTCTCGGTCTACAATTTCGTCATGCGGTTCCTGACGCTCGGCATCCATCACTTCTGGGGCAAGAACGAGGTTCGCAAGCGGATCTGGTCGTCTATCCGTGTCGAAGGCGAACCGCTCGAGTACACCGGCACCGGCGCCGAACTGTTCCGCGGTTTCCTTGTCATCTTCGGGATCGTCTTTCTGCCGGTCATGCTCGCGACGTTCTCGGTCGCCGTCTTTTTCGGCCCTGATTCGGGTATATCGAAAGGCTTTCAGGGCGGGCTTTATCTGGCGTTCCTGCTCCTGACCGGCGTCGCCATCTATCGGGCCCAGCGCTACCGTCTGTCGCGCACCCGCTGGCGCGGCATCCGCGCAAGCCTCGTTGGCAGTTCCTTGAAGTACGGCTGGACATATTTCTGGACGATGCTGCTCGTGCCGGTCACGCTCGGCTGGATTTCGCCCTGGCGGGCAACACGCCTGCAGCGGATCACGACCGATGACATGCGCTTCGGCACAACAGCCTTCTCATTCACCGCATCGAGCCGCCCACTCTATGGACCTTTCGCCACGTTCTGGCTGCTGATGGTGGCGTTTCTCGCCGCGCTGCCATTTCTCGTCACCGCGATCGTGCCATGGCCGGACATGTTCGCCGCGTCCGAAACCGGCGAGTTCAAGCCGCCGCGGCCCGAAGACATGGCCCGCATCGTCGTCGGTGTCTACTTCGCGTTGTTCCTCCTCGGCGTCGTCTACATGATCCTCAGTGCCTGGTACCGCGCCGCGATGATCCGGCATTTTTCGCGCCACACGCATATCGACGGCCTGAGCTTCGCGAGCACGGTGACCCCGGGCGGATTGATGTGGATCACTGTTTCCAATTTTCTGCTGCTGGTCGCCGGCGCCGTCGTTGCCACCGCGACCTTGGCCGCGATCGGTCTGTTCATCTGGACATTGGCCGGTGCCGGGCTTGGATCGGCAATTGGCGACTCCATCCCGCCCGAGCAGATCGGTGGCGTGTTGGGCGTCCCCATGGTCTTGCTCTTCTTCCTCGCCATGGGCATGCTCCTACCCGTCGCACAAGCGCGCTCGACCGGCTATCTCGTAAGCCACCTGCGGCTCGACGGCACACTCGATACGGCCGCGATCGAGGCCAGCGCCGAGCAGAACATCAAACGCGGCGAAGGGTTGGCGCAAGCCTTCGACATCGATGCCCTATGAAACCGACCCGCCAGCCTTCGACGGCCGCTACAGCGACGGCAAGACCGCCGCGGCATATAATGTCCGCGTCGGCTTCTCGCCGCGCGGCCTGCTGATCCGCGGTCATAATGCGGCCGACGATTTGATCTGGCCTTATGGCGCGCTGGCGACGGCCGAGCCGATCAGTTCGCACGCGGTGGACGCCCTCGTCAGCTACAGGCACCAGCCGGGCGCCAGCCTCTTCGTGCCGAACGGCACATTCGCACGGCAACTGGCGGAAGCCGCACCGCACCTCACGACGCGGGCCGCACGGCGACGCGCTGCGACGCCCTGGCTGTGGACCGCCGCCGCCGTGCTCGTGCTTGTCGCCGGCGTCTTTGCCCTGCAGCTCTCGCCCGCACGCGCAATCGCCGGACTGATGCCGGACGGTTTGCGCAACTCGCTGGGGAACCAGACGCTGCGATCCATGACGTCGGGCAAGAAAGTCTGCGAGACGCCGGCCGGCCGTCGCGCCGTCGAAAACCTCGCAGCCCGCCTCGCGACCGGCGTCCCTGGGGAGACGACCTTCGAGATTACCGTCGTCGATTGGGGGCTGATCAATGCGTTCGCCACACCGGGCAACAAGATCGTGCTGACGCGCGGCCTGATCGAGAAAGCCGGCAGCGCCGATGAGATTGCGGGTGTGCTCGCCCACGAAATGGGGCACGGCATCGAGATGCATCCCGAGACGAGCATCGTTCGCGCCATCGGCCTCTCGGCCGCCGTCGAGTTGCTGATGGGCGGCGGCGGCGGGACAGTCGGCAACATCGGCGTCATGCTGGCGCAGCTCAGCTATTCCCGGCAGGCCGAAGCCGAAGCGGACGACGTCGCGTTGAAGCTGATGCGCGACGCCGGCATCGCGACCGACGGACTGACCGATTTCTTCAAGCGCATGAACAAGCTGGAACGTAGCGGCGATGGTGACAGCAACAGAACCTTCGATGTGCTGCGGTCACATCCGCAGACCGCCGACCGCATCCGGCGCATCTCCGCCCAGGAGAAATATCCGTCGAAGCCGGCGCTCAAGCCAGCCGACTGGAGAGCGTTGAAAACGATCTGCGCGGTTCCCGACTGAGGCATTGCGGCGGCGCTCCGGCATCATTTGTCGTTTTCCGATTGATATAGTCGTGCCGTGCGCTCATTGCGGATCGCGGAAACGGCCCCATTTGCGCTGACATCGTCCGCTATCAAGGATAAGCGGCACACCCTGCCTTGGCGACTGACAGCCGAGGTCCGGCACGAGAGGGCGATTACCAAGCGATGCGGCGGAAACTGTTCCTCTATTTTCTCGGGCTCGGCCTGCTCACGGCCTATCTCGTATCGCCGCTCGTGACTGCCTGGAAGCTCAGGGAAGCCATCCACAATGGAAACTCCGACTACCTCGCCGCCAAGGTGGATTGGCCGCGCGTCAAGCAGACGCTGAAAACATCGATGACGTCCTATGCCCTTGGCCAGCGGCCGGACGGCGCGGCCGCCTTCGACGCCCCCGACCCGCCGAAGCCCAGCCTCTGGCAGCGGATCAAGGCTGCCTATGGCCGCAACGTCGTCGCCAGCATGGTCGACACGATGGTAACGCCCGAGGGCTTGCCAAAGCTGCTCGCCTACCGCCGCGATTACAACGAGACGTTTCGCTCTATACCCGACGAGGCGAAGTCGCTGTCGTGGCCCGAGCGGCTGCGCCGCACATGGGCACGCGTGGTCAAGGCGGAATTCCTGACGCCGACGACATTCGCAATCGAGATGCGCGACAAGGTCATCGCGCATCGCAGCTACCTCGGCCACCTCGAACTTCAAGGCGGCACATGGAAGCTCGTCCACCTCGAAGTCAAAGGTCAGCGGCCGCAAGGCAGGATCTCGCGCGCATGGTCGGCCGTGAAGCAGGCCGCCCTACCCTGACAGCGCCGACGGTACATGCCCAGCCTGTCACAAAATGTGCAAAAATCAGATGCGCATGACCGCTTGTTGTCGTACTTTCGAATATAGCGAGCTTTCGAGGCATATTTGGTACCGCGACTGCTCTCGCTTTGCCAAGTCCTCGCGGTGCCGGTCCGGCGATGCGTCGGTTTCGTTGCTCCGCGCGAAACGATAGTGTCGGCAGGAGGCAGTCATGAAGGTCGGGGATTACGTTAATCAGCTTTCGCAGTCGATCGTGAGCTGTCGTGCCGAGGATACGGCGACGACGGCCGCAACACTCCTGACGACCAATCGCATCGGTGCGATGCCGGTTTGCGACCCGGAACGCGGACTGATCGGAATTCTCTCGGAACGCGATCTGGTGCGGGCGATGACGGGGGCTGCGGGCCCGGTCTCAGAGCTGCGTGTGAAGGACCTCATGACCTCGGCGGTGATCACCTGTTCGCCATCCGATAGTATGCTTGGCGTTTGCAAGACGATGATCAATCGCAAAATCCGGCACGTGCCCGTCGTTGACGGCAACAAGGTCCGCGGCATGGTCTCGATCAGAGACGCACTGGCACACCGGCTCGAGGAACTCGAATTGGAATCGGGCGTGCTTCGTGACAGTGTGATTGCCGCGCGTCACAGGTAAGAGTGCCGCGCGCCGCATTCACCAACGCTGGTTGATACGCGCCACTCCGAGTGCACTCGGCCTCGGGCGTGCTCTGACTCGGCCAATCAGACGCGAGAGCGGCTGAGGCTGGTTCATGCTGCGCCTCAAGCCGCAAGCTGTTCGACGAAGCATCCTCAATTCGTCCCGAACCGGCCCTCTATTCCTGGCGCGGGCGCCGGGCGCCGGTCATGCAGTTGTCGTCAGTTGTTGCAGCACTCCCGCCCCTCAACCGCCGCCAGCGATGATCCGCACGCCAGCGCCTCAGGCGCTCAGGCCGCGAACGCGGCCCGGCGTAGGCGCCGCCCTTGCGGACGCCCGAGCATAGCTCGAAACAGCCGCGAGCGAAAAAACAGTCAACCGCTGTTCGTACCGTTGGTCATGCGCTCCGGCAGGCCCTTGCGTTTGGTTTCGGCGAGGTCCTCGAGTTCACTTTCCGTCATCGACTCGTACATCTCGCGAGACGCGCCCTTGAGGCTTGATTTCGGCGCGTCGCCGCGTTTGGCCGCAAGCGCCGCGCCGGCCGCCTTCTGTTGGGCTTTCGATTTTGCAGGCATGGCTCGAACCCTCCAGCAATCAATGCCGGAGAACGCAGACGTTTCGCGCAATGTTCCTGCCCTCAGGCGTCGAGCCGCTTCACGGCAGCGGAAAGCCGCTTGACGATGTCGATCAGCTCGGCCTTGCGCTCCTTCGCCTCCTCGATCGCCTCGGGCTTGGCGCGCTCCATGAAATTCGGGTTCGAGAGCTTCGCGTCCATCTTGGCAATATTGACATCCGCCTTCTCGATCTCGCGCAGCAGCCGCTTCTTCTCCGCCTCCATATCGATGACGCCGGCGAGTGGCAGCGCGGCGGTCGTCTCCCCGGCGACGATCATGGCCGAGCCCTTGGGCGACGTCTTGGCGAAGGTGATGGCATCGATCCGCGCGAGACGCTTCAAGGTATCGCCATGGGTATCGACGCGGGCGCGCGCCGTCTTTTCCGCACCGATGATGACGAGCGGCACCTTGGCGCCGGCGGGCACGTTCATCTCCGCGCGGACCGAGCGCACCTCCGACACGAGCCGTATCAACCAGCCGATCTCCTCGTCCGCCGCCTCGTTCTCGAGGCCCGCATGCACCGGCCAGCTCGACAGCGTCAGCAGGCTCGTCCGCTTCTCGCCATGCTCCACCATGTGCGTCCACAGCTCTTCCGTGATGAAGGGCATGAACGGATGCAGCAGCTTCAGGATCTGGTCGAGCACCCACGCCGTCATGGCGCGCGTCTCCGCCTTCGACGGCTCGTCGTCGCCTGCGAGGATCGGCTTGATCAGCTCGAGGTACCAATCGCAGAAAATGCCCCAGACGAACTCGTAGGCGGCGCCCGCCGCTTCGTTGAATCTGTAGGCCTCGAGCGCGCTCGTGATGGCGGCGGCGGCGCGCTCGGTCTCCCCCGCGATCCAGCGGTTGACCGTTTCCTCGACACGGCTCGGATCGAAGTTGAGATCGCGCACGCATTCGTTCATCTCGGCGAACCGCGATGCGTTCCACAGCTTGGTCGCGAAATTGCGATAGCCTTCGACGCGGTTCGTCGCGAGCTTGATGTCGCGGCCCTGCGCAGCCATCGCGGCGAGCGTGAAGCGCAGCGCGTCGGCGCCGTACTGGTCGATGATCTGCAGCGGATCGATGACGTTGCCTTTCGACTTCGACATCTTCTGCCCCTTCTCGTCGCGGACGAG
>JAGRKS010000011.1:5608-5992 GCA_020442185.1 Hyphomicrobiaceae bacterium | reverse complement strand
GATGTCGAAGCCGGTGACCAGCACGCTCGTCGGATAATAGCGTGCGAGCTCGGGCGTTGCGTCCGGCCAGCCGAGCGTCGAGAACGGCCAGAGCGCGGAGGAAAACCACGTGTCGAGGACGTCGGGATCGCGCCAAATGTGGATAGAAGACGCCTTCCCTCTTTCGTCTTCAGCCATCATTGCCCGAAGCGATCCGGCGGGTCCTGAATCACTGGTTGGAAGCAACTTTACTTCCTTTCCAGGATACGCCTTCCTCGCCTGTACAAGGGCCTCCGCCTCGCTTGAAGCAACGAACACTTGCAGCTCTGACAGATTGAAACCGTCTTCCGTCTTTGTGGGCCCATACCACGCCGGGATCTGATGGCCCCACCAGAGCTGGCGCGA
>JAGRKS010000011.1:0-5584 GCA_020442185.1 Hyphomicrobiaceae bacterium | reverse complement strand
CATCCACTCGAAGTAGGTCTTCTCCCAGTTCTTCGGCACGAACTGCGTCTTGCCGTTCTCGACCGCCGCGATGGCGGGCTTGGCGAGTTCGGCGGCGTTAACGTACCACTGGTCGGTCAGCCACGGCTCGATGGCGACGTTCGAACGGTCGCCGTGCGGCACCGTGTGCGTGGTCGGCTCGATCTTCACGAGCAGGCCGGCCGCCGCCATGTCGGCGACGATCTTCACGCGCGCCGCGAAACGGTCCAGCCCGCGGTAGGCTTCCGGAATGCGCGCCTTTCTACCCTCATCACCGTCGAGGATACGGCCGTGCGCGTCGAGAACGTTGATCTGCGCGAGGTTGTGCCGCTTGCCGACTTCGAAGTCGTTGAAGTCGTGGGCCGGCGTGATCTTCACCGCACCCGTTCCCTTCTCGGGATCGGAGTATTCGTCGGCCACGATCGGTATGTCGCGCCCGACGAGCGGCAGTCGCACCATGGTGCCGACGAGATCCTTGTAGCGCTCGTCTTCGGGATGCACCGCGACGCCCGAGTCACCTAGCATCGTCTCGGGCCGCGTCGTCGCCACCACGATGAACTTCGAGGCATCATCCTTCAGCGGATAGCGGAAGTGATACATGTGGCCGGACGGCTCCTTGGCCAGCACCTTGGCCAAAGCGCCCGCGTCGAACGCGATCGGGTCGCCGTCCTTGTCGGACTGGCCGTCCTGCGTTTCGCCCGCCTCCGGCAGGCCCCACTTGAACGTGCCCTTCTTCTCGACCTGCACCACCTCGAGATCCGAGATCGCGGTCTGGAACTTCGGGTCCCAGTTGACGAGGCGCTTGTCCTTGTAGATCAGGCCCTGCGCATAGAGCTCGACGAATACCTTGCGGACGGCGGCGGACAGCCCCTCGTCCATCGTGAAGCGTTCGCGCGACCAGTCGCACGACGCGCCGAGACGCTTCAGCTGGTTGACGATGGTTCCGCCCGACTCTTCCTTCCAGGCCCACACTTCCTTCAGGAACGCGTCGCGGCCCATGGTGCGCCGGTCGGTCTTGTTCTCGGCGGCGAGCTTTCGCTCCACCACCATCTGCGTCGCGATACCGGCGTGGTCCGTGCCCGGCTGCCACAGCACGTCCTTGCCGCGCATGCGCTCGAAACGGGCGAGCACGTCCTGCAGCGTGTTGTTGAGCGCGTGGCCCATGTGCAGCGAGCCGGTGACGTTCGGCGGCGGAATGACGATGCTGTAGGCCGGCGCTCCCGCCTTGATCCTGTCGGGCTTTCCGCACGCGAAGGCGTCGGCCTTCTCCCATTCGGCAGTGATGCGCGGCTCGATGGCGGCCGGCTGATAGGTCTTTTCGAGCATGGTTCCCAAGGGCCTCTGAGGCCCGATCATTGACGAGGATGTGGAGGGCGGTGGTAGGCTCCGGCTGAATTGGTGTCAACCGATCCGCGCAAAACGCGTGCAATCGAGCGGCGGGCGCGGGCGCGTCGTGGGGCGGACGCACCCGCCGAAACGCGTGTCGGGACGAACGATCGGCGCCCTGCCGAAGATGGCGCCTGCTTCGCCAGGAAGCGCAATCCAACGGGACCGTGGCGCAACGAAAGCGCCGCGCCATCGCATTGCCACCCGGATGGCCGGCAGCCGAAGGTCAGCCGTGTTTCAGCCCTTCGGTCGCGCTTGCGGCGTATGCTCAACCGTCTTCAAACCCTCGGCCAGCTCGATGCGCAGTGCCTTCTCGACAATCCGCGGCATGTTCTCGGCGAGCCACTCGCGCAGCATTGGCCGCAACAGCTCGGCGACGATGTCCTCGACGGTGCGGACCCCGCCAACGCCCGTCGCCGTGCCGCCGACAAGGGAGGCCATCGCGCTACCATTGCTGGAGGTCGCCGCAGGCACTGCCATGGCGGCGGGCAGGCTCGGTGGCGGCGCCAAGGGCTGGGCTATCGCGGGACTTGCCGCCTGAGCCGTCGTATCGATGGCAGCCGTCTCGATGGCCGGTGCCGCAACCGCGGCTGCGGGCGGCGGCGCAACCGCGCGTTCATCGGTGGCAGCTGCTTCCGTCCGGGCCATACCCGATCGATCATTTTTGGCAACGGTGGGGCGGACGGTCCGTGCAGGGCTGCTGGCAACCGCGGCCATGCGGCTCGCAAGTGAGGCCGCACTGCGGTTCGGGAACATGGCCGAGGCGTCGCGTGCGACCGGCGCACTCGCGGCGGCGATGGATTGAGCCGAATTGGCCTCCACGGCAGCCGGCGCCGCGGCCCCGTGTTGCGATGGCGCAGCATTCGCCTGTGGTCCATCCTGGGCTTCCGCGACGGCACGGTCGGGGGCTCTCTCGGTGTCGGCCCGATCCGCAGGTGCCGGTTGAATGCCGGACGGCTGCGTTGCGGACGCCGCAAGACCGGCCGCGAGCATCCCGAAGGCCGACTGGGCGTCCTGATCGAGGTCAGGGATCGTCACGGCATCGTCTGCTGCGGCGCCAACTAACGCTACATCGCCGGCCCCTTCCTGTGTCGCATGAAAGTCCGCCTCGGCCTCGGAGGCATCGGGGGCCGAGAAGTCGGGCATCGCGGCGATGACCACCGGGCCCGAGGTATCCTCGACCACCGGCGGGGGCGGCGGCTTCGATGCACTGGCGATCCGCGCCGAAAGCATTTTGTCGAAGGCCCGCCCGTGCACAGCAGGCTTTGGCGCGAATTCGACCGAAGCATCGCGCGCCGAGACGGGAATGCGGATGTCCGTCGGCACATCGTTCTCGTCCACCGGTTGGGCGGCGCTGGCTTCACGATCGCGACCGGGCACGATGGTGGCGAAGTCGACGGAACGGCGGCTGATCGGGCGGCCGGCGGGAGAGACCTCCTGCTGCGTCGGCCTGGCGCCGTCCGCTTCGGATATGGATGCAGCTGAATTCTCATCCGCGGCACTGGTCATGGCGTCGTGGTGGGCGCTCGTCCGGGGCGCCGGAGGCGGGCCTGGGATGGCATCCACATCATCGAGAAGATCGTCGAGGTCGGGATCGATGTCTGCGCCCGGATGCGGCATTTCGATGGTTTCCGCCTTCGACGCTGCCCGTGACTGCAAGGGCGGCGCGATCGGCGCCTCGGGAGGCCTCGGCATAGCCGGTGCGACCCCCGCGTTGCGCAGCGCTTCCGCGATGCGGGCAACTTCGCCAGCCGTGCCGGAGTTCGGGGCAGCGCCGGTCGCCGGAACCGACGGGCGGGCGGGAACGGAAGCACTCCGCGGTGCCGGCTCCACGGCCTGCGTGTCCGGCTGCGGTGCCCACATCGACGGTTTCGGAATGGCTGACGTGTTGCTGGCTGACATATTTGCAGCCGGATTGGCAGACGGCAGCGGCGCCGGCAGGTCGAACGCCGGGGGAGCGTGAGGCTCGCGTGCCGAACCTCCATCGCGCGCCGACGTGGCCGAGCGCGACAGTGCTTCCGCGATCGGGTCGACGGCACGGTTCGCGGCAGGTGCCGGAAGCATCGGCGATGCATCGGCGGCAATGCCACCAGGTCTCGGCAAGACGGGGTCGGCGCGCCCAGCGGACCCCCAAGACGGGTTGCGTTTTGTGGCCGTCGGCGAAGCACCGAATTCCTCCAGCGGCGCCGATGCCGGTGGCTCATTCTGCATCAACGATGGCAGACCCTTGTTGGGCGGCGGCGGCAGCGGGCGCGTACCCACCGGGTCCTCGGCGATGATCTTGCGGATCGACGACAAGATCTGATCCATCGTCGGTTCGGTTGTCATCTCCGGCTTCGTCATAACCAACCTCGGCTGCCCGCGTGCTCGACTACGATTGCCGGAGCGGCCTTGGCAGGTCGCACCGCAATCGTTTCAACCTATGCTCGTACACCGTCAATCCTGCCGCATCAATGCGGCCGGAGTGCAAACCACGCAATCCACAGCCCCGCGCGCCACGGTGCCGGGCGCCACAGTGCCGGGCGCCACGGTGCTGGGCGCCACGGTGCTGGGCGCCTTATGTGGCGATCACCGCTCAGTCGCCTCGGCGGTTGCTGCCATCCCGCCCAAACGGAGCAAGACGTTCGCGTTGCGCGTGCAACGGCGGATTTCGTCGGCGGAGCGCAATTCAATCGAGCCGCGCCCAGCCTCGCCGAACCTACGTTCCAGACATTCCGTCCTTACGGGACAAACGGTCCTCGAAGAACTTGCTCCCCCTACTCCCGTTGAAGCTCTGCTCGGCAATCTCTCCCTATGTCGTGTGCCTGACCCAATCAGTTGTCCGACTTCGGTCCCCGCGGTTTCACACCCGCTGCGAGTTCCATATGCAGCGCGCGTTCGACGATGCGCGGCATGTTATCGGCAAGCCATTGACGTAAAACCGGTCGCAGAAGTTCGGCGGCGCCATCCTGGCCGGAATGCTGGCCACCGTCGGGAACAAGCGCGGATCGCGGAGAATCGGTTGCAACCTCGGCCGGCGCGACCACATCCGCGTCGACCAGGCGACGATGCGAGGTCCATCCATCGAGAGGGGCTGCGGCGCTCACCGGCGGGGCGGGTGCGTCGGCAACATCGGATACCGTTGTGTCAATGGCCGGGGCCGGATCCAGAGCATCGGATTGCGGCTCGGCCGTACTCGCGCGCATTGGCGAAGTCGGTGCGCTGGCACCGGTCGTGGCCAATTGTTCGTCCACGCCGGTTGCGTCGGTCACGTTGACCGTGATGCTCGTCTCGCCCGACCGCTGGCCCATCTGCCCCATGCGGCTCATCCGCGTGTCGAGGAACGACGCCATCTGACGCTTCGGTTTCGGCTGCCCCGTCGCCGTTGGATCGGCGCTCGCATGTTGCGGCACGCCAGCTCCTGCCGCGGATGCCTCGCGAGCCTTTTTGTCGGCCTCCTCGAGGCGCCCGACCAAGGTGTCGTTCGCAATGGTATTCCGTGTCCGGTCATCGCTCTTGGCGCCGGTCAGCGCCGCCGTGCCGCCCGTCAGCGCGGCCAGCGCCGGGCGGGCTAGTGCTGTCGCCTCATCGCTGCCATTACCATGCGACTGCTGCACCGAAGCGTCGGGTTCGCTGGCCGTCACCACCCTCAGGACATCGGAAAGGCGGTTGCCGAGCGATCCGCGCGCCGCCTTGAGATTGGCGCCAGGGCGCAAGATCGACGGCAAATCCGTGCTCCATGCCGCTTCCTCGCCCGAGGCACGCTGGTCCGCCTCTGCCGCGATCCGACGGATCGGATCACGCTCCCCGAGCAACTTGCGCTCGGCCGCCTGCTTTCGGATCGTGGCGAGAATTTCGGTCATCGAATGCTCGCCGTTCTTGTGGGTACTCGTCATGACGCAACCTCGTGCTCGGGGCCAACGCGACCGGGGGGTCGGCAGCCATGCCTGGACGAACGTCTCCCACTCCCATCACGATTGCCGCCAAGTCACATCGTCCGATGCGCCGTGAAACGCCTCGCACCGCCGGAACAGACCTCGGCCCGTCAATCAGATCCCACACACACGACCACTCGCTTAGGCGAAATTCACGGCGATGATGGGGCCGGGAGACGGCGAATTCTGCTCCGCGCGGCGATTTTTCGGAGCTAATCGGTTTGTTCTCGCTCACGGCTGATCCGAGCTGCGCTCGGGCCTCCGCG
>JAGRKS010000103.1 GCA_020442185.1 Hyphomicrobiaceae bacterium | reverse complement strand
CAACCACTCGGCCACCCCTCCGGATACTGGCCGAAGCCAGCGGCGCAATATAGCTAGATGTTCCTGCCACGCAACCGGGAACACGCGAAAATCCGTAGCCCCGCTTCAATCATGTGTGCAGCCCCACGAAAGGGCGGTTTGAAACGCGCCCCGATCAACTCCCGGCGCGGATCGGCAGCACTCGGGTCCACGCCGTACCATCGCTGTCCTTCAGCGTGACGGCGACGTCGTGGGCGCCCGTGAGGTTGACGTCGAACTCGAAGACCGGATTTTCAGATATGGTGATCGACCCGTTCATATCGAACAGCTTCACGTCCCCCTGCCTAACCGCGAGATCGGTAATCATGCGCAATGGAATGTAGAGGAGCGTCTGCTGGTCGAGCGCCATTCCCGTGTGGTTGGGATGGCTGATTGACAACCTGACACGGTGGTCGATGGTCGTCGATGTCCCGAGATCAGCCACGTCGGACAGCTGCATCTTGCCCATGTTGGCTACAATCTCTTCGGGATTGCCGGTCGGGGGTGCCGCGCATGCCGCCTGACCGCCTGCGAACTTGACGAGCTGGGAGGCCATGTAGAGTGCGCCATCGCTCGCTTCGACAATTGCGCGTACGCGCGTTTCTTGGTTGAGGCGGACATGCGCCTTGACCT
Organism: Hyphomicrobiaceae bacterium; assembly: GCA_020442185.1. GTDB lineage: Bacteria > Pseudomonadota > Alphaproteobacteria > Rhizobiales > Hyphomicrobiaceae > JAEUMD01. The sequence goes on along the minus strand of JAGRKS010000103.1, from coordinate 5,766 downwards.
CGAACTTGCGCTGGTTCGGCCCAAGCTGGAACGTGGCTGCCACGGGCGAGGGGTTTTCGTCGACAACGAGCATTACCGACTTGACGGTGCGGCCATCGCCGAACCGGGTGTTGATTTCGATGGGCACCGCACGCTGGTCGGCCGGGCGAAACGGCGCCTTGAGCGTCACCACGCCAAGTCCGCTCTCGATCGCGCGGGTTCCGAAGACCTCGGGCCTCAGGCCGTCCCAGGTGCTGCCGGCGAAAGCCGGAGCGCTGGCGGATGGAAGTGCCACTGCAACCATGGCCCAAGCCGAGAGGCCCAGAACGTTTCTGCGGCTCATGGAATTTGACACGGCTATGGCGCTCCTCGTTGTCGAGTCGGGATGGATCGGGAGATTTTGCCCAAAGCCGGTCCGGAAGTCGAGCCGGATGCGGCGGCGGCGTGCGTTGATGCAAGCGCGCCACCCCATCGTCCCGCGCCGATCAGGAGCCTTGTACCGGTCGCCAGCCGGCCGCGATGGCTTCCGATTCCGAGCAGAACCAGCGTTCGCCGCGGCCACTCTCGACGGTAACCCGCTGATACCACGGGCTCCACGGCATGTGGTAAATCCGCCCCTTGCTGGAGACGTTGCCCTTGATGGCGCACCCCTCGGGGGCCCTCTGTTCGGCGGTCGACCAGGCGCGGGCGCGATAGTCCCAGGGCGGCTGGTTCACGGTCGCGAAGACACCGCGCTTGCTGGCTCTGGCCTCCGCTTCCTCGCGCACATACCGTTGGGAATACTTGACGAATGCCCATGCAAGGCCATCGCGGACGAGCCGCGCGTTGATGTCGTCGCCATCGACCGAACAGACACCGAGCACGCGCCCGTACTTGTCGTGGCCTCGGGCCTCGCACGAGACCGTCCGGCCTGCGAGCATGCGGTTCAGCTGCTTGATGGCCATTTCTCCGCACCCCCACGTGCCGAACCAGCGGCGCGCGCAGCGTTGTCCCTTCTCGGGTGCGTCGATGCCCTCGAGGCGTATGCGGACGTCACCGACGTCGATGGTATCGCCATCGATGATCCGCGCCGTCCCCGAAATGTCGGCCTGCAATTTCACGGTTGGCGCGGGCCGTGGCACGGCGCCAGCGACGCCTGCGAGGGCCAACATCGTCCCCGCGGCCAGCGCGAGCGCCACCGACCTTCGGGTTGCATATGACTCTATTTCTACTCTCATAGGTTGAATCTGACCGATTCGCGTGGTGCAACAACGGCCAAATTCCGGCAATCGTAAATAGTTCGTTAATGCTGCATAAGCGGCAGAAAAATAACGATAAATTATTTCGCAAAGTTGCGCGGCTCAGGGCGATTTCGGCGCTGTCCGCCGCAATTCTGGTGTCCTCGAGGCCCTCAAAGCTTCGCCAAGCACCCCGAGCCTCCCGGGCGGTGGCAGTGGGCCAGCCAGACAACGCGGGGCTGTGGGGTGGGAGCGGAAGGGCGAGGCGACGCACGAGGCGGAGTTGCGGAAGGGCCGAGCAAGTTCGGCTAGCGTCGTCACGGCGCGCACTCGCGAGGTCGCAGAGGCTTCCGGTACTGGCAGCGGTGCTCAGGTGCTCGCCTCAGCCGCGGCCGCCGCGGCTCGTGTCGCGCTCGTGCGCGGCGATGATCGCTTCGATGTCGTCGCCATCCTCGTCGGCGTCGGCGTCTTCGATCGGTATCGCATAGGCGCCGCCGAGCCAGCGCGAGAGATCGACATCGGCGCAGCGCCGCGAGCAGAACGGCCGGAAAGCCAGCAGGGTTTCGCGACCGCAGATGGGGCAACGCGCACCCTTGCTGCCGCCCTTCGTGCCGCCGCTGTTCGTATCGTTGCTTGTCATCGATGGGCGTTCCGTGGAAGTGACATCTGCCGTGAGTTCGTCAGGCTGGAGTTATTCAGGCTCGAGGTCGGCGGCCCGCGCCCATGCGAAATGCAGCGGGAAACCCTCCGCGACCAGAAGTGTCGCAACCTCCGTCAGTGGCAGTCCGACGACGTTCGTGTATGAACCGACGAGCCGCTGCACGAAGGCGCCGCCGAAGCCCTGTATGGCATATCCGCCAGCTTTTCCCCGCCATTCGCGCGAAGCGATGTAGGCTTCGATTTCCGATCGCGACAGATGCTTAAAGCGCACGCGCGTATCGATGATTTTCGTGCGCACCTTGTCGTCGGGGGTGATCAGGCAGAGGCCGGTCAGCACCCGATGGGCGCGGCCGGAGAGCAGTTGCAGCGAGGCGACCGCCTCCTCGATGTATTGTGGCTTCATCAGAACCCGGCGGCCAAGGGCCACGACGGTGTCGGCTGCGATCACGTGGGCATCGGCGATGTCGCGATCATTGGCGATCTGGTCCCGTGCGGCCTCGGCCTTCTGCCGCGCCAGGCGGCCGGCGAGCGCGCGGGGCATCTCACCGCGGCGCGGCGTTTCATCGATCGAAGACGGACGCACCGCGTCCGGTGTGACGCCGATCTGCGACAGGAGCATGAGCCGGCGCGGGCTGCCGCTCGCCAGCACGAGCTTCGGCTGCACGGTGACGTCGGGCTCGGCGGCGCGCAGCCGTGCCATTTCCTCACGGAGCGTCTGACGCCGCGGTGCTTCACTGCGGCGGAGTACGTTCAGCAGTGCAGCTTTCGCCGAAGTCATGGAGCCGTCATCCTCGCGACCTTGAAAAACAGAACTCTGCGTCAGCCCATTTGCGGCTGTTTCGCCTGTGCGTGACCGCCAACCGCCCTCATTCGATCGCAGGGGGGCTCGGCAAAGTTGTGGCGCGCGGCCGAGAATCAATCTGGTTCCGCCAGCCAGGTCTGTCGAGTGCGGGCAAGCGCGGGCGGCTCGGGAAGACAGGGCCGACGTGCCCGAAGCACGCCGGGTGAGCGGCCGGAGAATGCAGAGGCTGGTAATGAATTGCAAGTCTGCACAAACGGATTGCCTTCGAGGTCCCCGTTCGGGCTATATCGGGGTCCTGGGCGCAATGTCGAAGGGCGAGACGCAATGGCGGTCAATGACCAGTTCCTGGAGCTACTGAGGCGGACTCAGCTGCTGGAGCCGCTCGATGACGGCGACCGCCGCGCGATGCTGCAAGAGATGCGCGAGGTATCTTTCGACGCGGGCCAGGTCATCTTCACGCGCGGCGACCCCGGCCGCGAGGTCTATCTCGTGGTGGCTGGTCGCGTCCGCCTTTCCGTGCTGACGGCCGAGGGCCGCGAGCTGTCGTTCGCACACGCCGAGCCAGGAGCCATTTTCGGCGAGATCGCGATGCTCGACGAAGGGCCACGCTCGGCCGATGCGACGGCCGTCGTCAAGACACAGGCACTCTCGCTCGGCCGGGCGGCCTTCATGCGCCTCGCCCAGTCGCGGCCGCACCTCGTCGATGCGATCGTACGCTTTCTCTGCCGCCGCATACGTGAAGCCGATCAGCAACTCGAAGCCATTGCGCTGTGTCCGATCGAGGTCAGGCTCGCGCGCTTCTTTCTTGCCGCCGCGCGTCAGAAGAATCCCGACGTCGAGGAAGGCACCGTCGCGATCGATCTCGGCATGTCGCAGGGGGAACTGGCGCTTCTGATCGGCGCCAGCCGCCCCAAGGTCAACACGGCGTTGTCGATGCTCGAGGCGAGCGGCGCGATTTCGCGCAAGGGCAGCAAGTTCGATTGCGACATCGAGCAGCTGACGCTGTCTGCCGGTGTCGAATAGGGCGCAGCGTGAAAGGCGGCGCTGCGGGGCAATCGTCCGGCTGCGTCGGGACATGGCATGAACCGGTATCTTCGGGTCATCGGACCGCTGCTGCGCGGCCTCGCCGGGTTGCCGTTGATCCGCCAGGTGATCGCGTTGGGCGGCCGGCTGGTCGAGGCGGGAACCGACGGCTATCCGGTCGACGTCAAGCGGCGGCTCATGATCCTCAACATGATCGCCTATCTGATCTTCGTGACGACGGTCGGCTACGCCTTCCAGTTTGCGCAGATGCCGGAGCCGCAGTATCGTCCGATCGTGTGGATCAATATCGCGCTCGCCGTCGTGGCGGCTCTGGTTCCGTTTTCGCACCGAATCAACGATCTGGCTGGCGCTTTCCTGATCCTGATTTCGGAGTATGCGGGTCTGACCGCCTTCGCGATCTATCTCGGCACCAACGGTGGCGTGCAACTCCAGTTCTTTGTCGCCGCCGCCGCCCCCTTCGTCGTGTTCGGGCCGCGAAGATTGAAGCTCGTGATCGCGGTCGTGATCGGCGGGCTCGCGCTGCATCTCTACACGTGGTTCAACTATCCACCCGAGGCGGCCCTCATCCAGGCGAGCCGCCAGATACTCGACGACAACTATCGCCAGGCCGCGATCACGACATTCGGCTTGATTGCCGCGACGGTCTGGTACGCATTCAAGCTTGCGGAGCAGGCAAAGGCGGAGACTGACCGGCTGTTGCGCAACATTCTCCCCGATACGGTCGTCGAGCGCCTGAAGCTCAGCCCCGATGCGCCGATCGCCGACACCTTCGGCGATGCCTCGATCCTGTTCTCGGACATATCGGGCTTCGTACCTTTGGCGCGCAGTCTCGGAGCGGCGCGCGTCGTCGCGCTGCTGAACGTGATCGTCCGCGAATTCGACGAGCTCGCCGCGCGCCATGGAGTCGAGAAGATAAAGACAATCGGCGATGCGTACATGGCAGCTGCGGGCATTCCGGTTCCGGTCGAGGATCATGCCGTGAGACTGACGCGGATGGCCCTCGACATGCTCGACGTCATCGCCAGATTGCGCGTGGAGACCGGGCTCGAGATCCAGGTGCGCATTGGCATAGCGTCGGGGCCGGTGATGGCTGGCGTCATCGGCACGCGGAAGTTCAGCTACGACGTGTGGGGCGACACGGTCAATCTTGCGGCCCGTCTCGAGAACCGTTCATCGCCCGGCCGAATACTCGTTTGTCCCGATTGCCGGCGACGCCTCGCAGAGGCATTCGTGCTCGAAAGCCGTGGCGAAATCGATATCAAGGGCGTCGGGCTCAGGGAGACGTTTTTTGTCGTCCCGCCGCGCCCGACGCGGATCTGACGCGACCGCAGAAAAGCCGTGAGCGAATACACGTACTCACGCCGCGGCGCCCGTTCCCACCGGACAGCTGACACCTGTGCCGCCGAGCCCGCAATATCCGTGCGGCACCTTCGAGAGGTACTGCTGATGATAGTCCTCGGCGAAATAGAATTCGGGCGCCGGTAGGATCTCGGTGGTGATCGGACCATAGCCGCGTGCCGAAATGGCGGTCTGATAGGCGGTGCGGCTTCGCTCGGCCGCCGATTGCTGCGCCTCGGAGTAGGTATAGATGCCGGAGCGGTATTGCGTGCCGATGTCGTTACCCTGCCGCAAGCCTTGGGTCGGATCGTGGCTCTCCCAGAACACCTTCAGCAACTGGTCATAGCTGATTTTCGCCGGATCGAAGACCACGCGCACGACCTCGTTGTGGCCGGTGTAGCCGGTGCATACTTCCTCGTAGGTCGGGTTCGGCGTCAGGCCGGCGGCATACCCGACCGCGGTGATCCAGATGCCGTCGCCGATCTGCCAGAACTTGCGTTCGGCGCCCCAGAAGCAGCCGATGCCGAACATCGCCATCTCAAGGCCGTCGGGGTAGGGGCCGGTCAGCTTGCGGTCGAAGACGTCGTGCCTAGCGGCTGTCGCAATTGGGGTATCGCGGCCGGGAAGCGCGGTCGCGACCGTCGGCATTTCAACTTTCTTTCTGGAAAACAGCATTTTACCACCTGTCCATGGCTACCGGCCTCTAGTGTTCCGTCTCCGACACTT
>JAGRKS010000102.1 GCA_020442185.1 Hyphomicrobiaceae bacterium | reverse complement strand
CATAGAGTTGCTAGTGTTCCCTCTGTCTCCGACACTTGGTCGATCGGGTGGGGCAAGGGGAACCAAGAGTCGGAGACGGAACACTAGCGGCGCGAGAAACCTTGCGTTCCCGACGACCCCGGCGCGTCAGTGCAGACCGCCAGGATGTTGCGCGCTATCGTCCGCTGCTCGGAACATCCGACGCGAACATTGCCTCTCGCTCGCCAAGAGCGGTTCGAGTACGCCAACACCGAGCCGGCCACCGCATCTCCCAAGACAGCTGAGATAGCGTGCCGCCGTAATGCTCGAAAACGTCCGAACAAGTTTGCATAACATACGGTTTTTGCATAATAAAATGCCTTTTTGTGGCCTCTGTTCCGCCCATCGGTCGCCGTGCTCGCGGCGCTCACTGTCTGCGGGCGGTCGCGGCGTCTTCGCGGCCGATGGGGGAGGTGCTCATCCGCACCTGACTGCATGACCAGCAACAGAACGCACCTCGCGGATCGGTTGCTGCGGCAGGCATCAGGCGTCAACACGGAGCGCCTTGATGATCACGACCACAGTATTCCATCGACTGGGCTCGATGGCGCTTGCCATCGCCGTAACGCAGCTCGCTGCAGGCGTTCCATCACAGGCAGCGGACCTGAACGCCAAGCGGACCTTTGCCGACCGCGACGCCGAGGACTATCGCCCCGAGGCCCCGTCAATTTGGCGCGGCCTCTACTGGGGCGCCAGCGTCGGATACGGCTGGGGCGAAAGCGAGCACTACTATGATCGCAACGACAATCACGGCCTTGCGACCAACGATCTATCGGGCGGACTGGCAAGCCTGACGCTCGGCTACAACTACATGATCAGCCCCCGCTTCCTCGTCGGCGTCGAGGGCGATCTCGGGTTCATGCACTTGTCCGCGGACGACAAGGTGATTTTCGACGGCCACGTCTGGAAATCGGAATTCGGTCCGCTGTGGGGCACGGTGCGCGCACGGGCCGGCATGCTGTTCGGCGAGACGCTCCTTTACGCCACCGGCGGCTGGGCGATAACTGAAGTCGACGAGGTCGGCTACGGCGATGCCGCAGGCCAGACGGCTTACAACCAATCGGTGCGCTCGGGATGGGTGCTTGGCGCAGGCATCGAGCGCGCGATCGCACATGGAATGACCGCCAAGATCGAGTACCTGCACATGGACTTCGGCAGCTACGAAGGCCTGAGCGAGAACCGCGAGGATTACGCCTTCGAAAACCGCATCGATCTCGTCCGCGCCGGAATCAATTTCAAGTTCTGATGAGGACAAGCACAAAGCGTTGTGCGTCCCTCTCCTTCCAAGTCCTCACAAGAGGACTTCAGCCGGCGGCACAAACCGCTGCCGCCGGCGATGTCGCGTGGATCGAAAGATCGCTGATCGTCGGGTTGCGCCCGCTGAGTGCATTGTCCGGGTCCCAGGCGATCCGCACGGATTCGAAACGCGCGCCCTTGGCGTCGTAGATCAGCAACCGTCCCGCGAGACTGTCGCCCGTCCCGGTGATCTCCTTCAGCACTTCCGTTGCCTGCAACGTGCCGACGACGCCGACGATGGCGCCGAGAACGCCGACCTCCTCGCAATTGGCCACCGTACCCGGCGGAGGGGCATCCGGAAAAATGCATCGGTAGGATGGATACGGCGTGCCGTCTTCCTTCGTCTCGTGCGGCTTGAACGTCGTTACATAACCGTCGAACGGGCCGACGGCTGCAAACACCAGCGGCCGCTTCGCAAAATAGCAGGCGTCAGAGACCAGATATCGCGTCGCGAAGTTGTCCGAACCGTCGCAAACGATGTCGAAACGCTCGATCAGATCGATGGCATTGGACACATCGATGCGCGTCTCGAACGTCTCGACGACGACATTCGGGTTGATGCGCGCGATAGTGTCACGTGCGCTCGCGACCTTTGCCACGCCGACGTGTGCGGTATCGTGGACGACCTGGCGCTGTAGGTTGTCGAGTGAAACCGTATCGTCGTCGACGACACCGATGGTGCCGACGCCGGCCGCCGCGAGATAGAGCAGAAGGGGCGAGCCGAGCCCACCCGCTCCGATGATCAGGACCCGAGCGGCTTTCAGCTTCTGCTGGCCCTGCCCGCCGACTTCCTTCAGCACCAGATGGCGCTTGTAGCGCTGGATCTCCTCGGGTGTCAGTGCGGGAGCGGCCATGGCGCGTTGCTTTCCATTTGGTTTTGCCTTGTGGTCCTGTCGCGAAGTCCGGCCTTGTGATGTCGCCGCCGAGAGGCTCAGCCTGCGGCGGGCGGCGGCGCGGGGTCCGCGAACAGGTCTGTCGAAAGATAGCGGTCAGCGGACGATGGCGCGAACGTGACGATCGTCTTCCCCGCCATATCGGTACGCGAGGCGACGGTGAGGGCGGCGGCCACATTGGCACCGGTCGATATGCCACCCGGGATGCCCTCGACACGCGCCAGTAGGCGAGCGACCTCGAAGGCCATGTCGTTCGGCACGGTGATGATTTCGTCGATCAGACTGCGATCCAGTATCGAGGGCACGAAGCCGGCGCCGATGCCCTGGATCTTGTGCGGTCCCTTCTGGCCCGTCGAGAGGACAGGGCTCGCGGCTGGCTCGACGGCGACGATCTTGACATCCGGGTTACGCGCCTTGAGCACACGTCCGCAGCCGGTCAGCGTGCCGCCGGTGCCGACCCCGACGACGAGGACATCGACGCGCCCTCCAGTATCGGCCCAGATCTCTTCCGCCGTCGTCTTCTCGTGAACGAGGGGGTTGGCGGGATTGTCGAACTGCGCGGGAATGACGGCATCGGGTGTGGCCGCGGCGAGCTCGTCAGCGCGTTTCAGCGCCCCGCCCATACCTTCGGCTGCGGGCGTAAGCACGAGTTCCGCGCCGAGATACGCCAGGATCTTGCGCCGCTCCAGCGACATCGATTCCGGCATGACGAGGACCAGCCGATAGCCGCGCGCAGCGGCGGCGAATGCGAGCCCGATGCCGGTGTTGCCCGAGGTCGGCTCGATCAATGTCGTCTTGCCGGGCGTGATCTTGCCGAGCGTCTCGAGCGTGTCGATCATCGAAACGCCGATGCGGTCCTTGACGCTCGACAGCGGATTGAAGAACTCGAGCTTCAAGAGCACCTCGGCCGCGGCACCGGCGCCGTCCATCAGCTTGCCAAGCCGCACGAGCGGCGTGTGGCCGATCGTTTCGGTGATATCGCCGTAGATGCGACCTCTGCCCCAACCCTCGGTGGCAGCGAGCGTCTTGATATCAGGCATCTCGTTCATGGGGCTCCTGCCAGCAGCTGTTGTTGGACCTAGTGACCCGTCGCGCCAAATTCGCATCATGGACCCACCCGCGTCCGATTTTGGCGCGCCATCAGGGCCACGAGCAACATCATTGACGTCGTGTCTCGCGACGGACGTGTCGCGCTCTGCCGAAGGTTTGCGGCAGGACAGGGGGAGTTGTCGCAGGGAATTGGCTGCAGCTCAAGCAGCCAGCATGCAAACGTTTTCCAGCCTTCAACCGCGATCCGATGACTTTGCGGCTTTCGAGACGGCACGGCGCGACGGCTGTTTTGTTCTGATCGCGCTCTCGGAAATTTGCTTTCCTTGTGGCCGTTGGCTGCCGCGTTCGCCAGAATTCGCCGGTTCGCGCTTGCTCTTTGAGGCCAGGCCCAGCGCTTTCAGGCCTGTCGAGCCGAAGCCGCCCTTGCCCCGCTGCGATGTCGTCGCTTCGTCAACCTCGATCAGTCGCGCTTGCGCGACCGGTGCCACGACGAGTTGCGCGACGCGTTCGCCACGGTTGATCTCGAATGCCGTCTCACCGAAGTTGACGAGGAGCACCATGACCTCGCCGCGATAATCAGCGTCGATCGTGCCCGGGCTGTTCAGCACCGTCACGCCGTGCTTGAGCGCCAGGCCGGACCGGGGCCGCACCTGAGCCTCGCTGCCCTCCGGCAACATCAAGACGAGGCCGGTGGGCACCAGCTGGCGTGCGCCAGGCCGAAGGATCAGCGGCTCGGCCTCGGGAACCGCCGCCAAGAGATCGAGGCCAGCAGCGGCGGCTGTCTGATATGCCGGCAGCGGCAATCCGGCTCCGTGCGGCAGGCGAAAAACCGCAACGTCGATGCGGCCGGCTTCCCCCCCAGCGCCGAACGCTGTCGATGTGGCGCGACGGTTACCGGTGCCGGCGTTGGCGCGGGCGTTGGCGCGCGGCTTGCGGGACGTGGTCATTCGGCCGCCGCCCCCCGTTCGCGCAACGTGGCCGCGATGCGCTCGACAATACGTTCGGCAACTTCCGACTTGCCCATTTCCGGCCAACTCTCGACACCGCCCGCCGACACCAGATGCACCGTGTTGCGATCGCCGCCCATGACGCCGCGCTCGGGCGAGACATCGTTGGCGACGATCCAGTCCGCGCCCTTCGATTTCAGCTTGCGGCGCGCGTGGGTGATGACATTCTCGGTCTCGGCCGCAAAGCCGACGACGAGCGGCGGCCGCACGTTCCTGTCGGAGGCGATGGTGCGCAGGATGTCCGGGTTTTCCACCAGCGTCAGGCGCGGCGTCGCCGCGGATGCGGTCTTCTTCATTTTCTGGCCACCCGGCGTTTCGACGCGCCAATCAGCGACTGCAGCCGCGAACACGCCGACATCCGCCGGCAGTGCCGCCCGGACGGCCTCCAGCATTTCCGATGCGGTCTCGACGCGAACGACCTTGACGCCCGGGGGATCGCCGATCGCGACCGGCCCCGAGACGAGTGTAACGTCGGCGCCCGCGCGCGCGGCTGCCGCGGCGATGGCGTGACCCTGCTTGCCTGAAGAGCGGTTGGCAATATAGCGGACGGGATCGATCGGCTCGTGCGTCGGCCCGCTGGTGATGAGGACGTGACGGCCGGAGAGGGTGCCGCCCGAGGTGCCGTCGGCCGGGGATGAACTCGTCTCGCCGCCAGACACCGCATCGACTGGATTGCGCGTCCACCTACTCCGCTGAGTGGTCGCAAGCATCGCCTCGATGCGTGAGACGATCTCGGGAACCTCCGGCAGCCGGCCGGGTCCCGCTTCACCCGATTCCGCCATCTCGCCGACGGCGGGGGCGAGCACCTCGATGCCGTCGGCTGCGAGCTGCGCGACGTTGCGGCGAGTCGCCGGGTGAAGCCACATGCGCGGGTTCATCGCGGGCGCAACGAGCACGGGCTTGTCAGTTGCGAGCAGCACAGTCGAAGCAAGATCGTCGGCGTGGCCGCCGGCCATCTTCGCGATGAGATCAGCGGTCGCGGGGGCGACCACGATGAGATCCGCTTCCCGCGACAACCGGATGTGGCCGATCTCACGTTCGCTGTCCAAGTCGAACAGATTGGTGAACACCGGCTGGTTCGAAAGCGCGCCCACCGATAACGGGGTCACGAATTGCTCGGCCGCGCGCGTCAGTACCGCGCGCACGGCGATGCCACGGTCGCCCAGCCTGCGGATCAGGTCGAGACATTTGTAGGCGGCGATACCCCCGCCAATAATGAGGACGATGCGTTTCTGCGTCACGGCTCGCTGGCGCCTTCGAAATCGATTACGTGCCGCCTCGCGCGGCGGCGGGGACCATACCACAATTGCGGCCGCTGGAGTGTTAAGCGCATGAGAGTGCGGGGTTTCCGGCTGGGTCGCAATTCCGGCAAAAGTCCTGACTAGATGCTGGTTTTACGATGAAGCAACGCAAAACCCGCCCAGCCGGCGAATTGCGAACTGCCATCGGTGCTTGCGGCTGGCTGAATACGCTTGTACCGAAAGGCGGACGAAACAGCGAGGGAACATGATCCGCAACTGTTCCATCATCAAGGCTGCCCGACCCGCGCACTTTGCACGCCGAACCGCACACCGCGTCTCGGCTGTCGCCGCGCGCACGCTTTGCCTTGCGATCGCCGGACTGGCCGCGCTTTCCACAGTAGCCGGGCCCATCGCCGCCGATCCCGTCGCCCGCGACCCTGCCAGCGATTGCTTCAGCGAGGACACCAGCCGCCGCATCTCCGGTTGCAGCGCTCTGATCGACGGCGGCACGTCGCTGACGCCATCAGAGAAAAGCATGGCCCACGCACTCCGGGCGCTTGCATATTCGCTGCAAGGAAAATATGCCGAAGCCCTTGCCGACTACGATATCGCGATCGACATCCGGCCCGATTTCGACGTGGCCCTGAACAACCGCGCCTGGAGCCTGTTCAAGACCGGCCGTAACGGCGAAGCCATGGCCGACGTCGAGCGGGCACTCAAGATCGCGCCATGGAGCCCGCACGCCCTCGATACGCGGGCCCATCTGCATCATGCCGAGGGGCGTCTGCAGAAGGCGCTTTCCGACTACCTTCTGGCCATGCGTTTCGGTGGCGAGCGGATCATCAAACTCTATCAGTGCGGGCTCGAGGCGAACGGTTTGTTCAAGGGACCGATCGACGGCCTCGAATCCGAGCCGCTCAGATTGGCGCTCGCGACGTGCGTACGCGACAGGGATTGCGATCCATTGCCACCCGACGAGGAATGCCGGCGGCCGACATCCTAACCCGCCCGCACTACGAGCGCCTCCATGCAGCCGCTGGTTGCCACGACGCGCAGCCACCAATCACTGCGGAAGGCAAGTGTCCCCTCGCTTGGTCGTGCGACGCTTGCCGCAGGCGTGACCGCCTTTTGTAAAACGAGCCGTTGCCACCAACTTATTCAGCCGGACCGGCTTTCAACGATCCCGCCCGCACGATATGCTGAATACTGACAGCCGTCAGTTTGACGGGGTCCGACGAATGCTTGTTCGCCTCATTCGATGTCTTCCGCACCGCCGATCTGCGGACGCTTAGCACGAGGCCAAGCGAGACTTGCAACCTGACGCGAATAGTAGCGCGCATCAGCGTCACCAGAGATCTTCGAACGGCATTGGGATGGGGGCTTCATGACAATCCAGCGTGATCGAGCGCGCGCCTTGGCGTTTGCGGTCGCGACATGGACGGCGTTTGCCGCTGGCCCCGCCCGCGCCGGCGATGCGGGCGTCTGCACGATCTTGCGGGATGGCAACAAGATCGACGAGCAAGCGTGCCAGATCGCCTCGTCGGGGAACTCGCGGATTTTCACCTGGCCAAGCAGCAGCCGCACCATGCTCAGCGAGTCCGGCGGCGGTTTCGAGCTGAATGGCGCCGGGGCGGTACGGCTTCCCGCAATCGAAGGCGCCGATTGCTACAAGAGCAGCAAGACAGGCAACACTTTCTGTTTCCGTGTGGTCAGCGAGGCGACGACGACGGACGCCGCACCGCCGTCACCACCGCAGGACGCGCGAGCCCCGGCCGCCGCAGCCCCCACGGCCGCGAGCGGCGCCCGCTCCGCGGCGGTTCCCGACAAGACCGCACTGGCCGCGTCCTTGAAAGGCTTCATGCGCTCGGTCGAAGCGTTGTCGACCGTCTATTCCGCCGGCACGGGCAACCTGATCACGATCGGGCCAACCAGCACGGACGTGAACGGAAAGCGTAACGGCTATGTTGTTTTCGCCAGTGGACCAGGCAGGAACGCCGACTTCAAAATCTACTCCAAGCTCGGAAACGTTCACCCTCAACGCGACTATCGCTACCCGTTCTATCGCTACAAGGGCGAAGTGATCCATCTGGACAATCAGAAATGCACGCTCAGCGCCTGGAGCCTCACGACAGGCAAGCAGACGCGCTCCCTGACATTCAAGCCGGCCTTCGACAACTGCTCCTATTACCGGCTCGCAGTGGACGGAAACACCGCCACCGGCTTCCATCCCGAGAGCACCGAAGTGTATCTCCAACGGTTCGATCTCGCGAGCTTCACCTTGATGGGCGGACCGCAAGAGGTGCGCATCGGCAAACGCGGCTCTCAATCCGATAAAGCCATGTCCGAGCGGCTGGACGCGCTATCGCGCGAGACGCTCGCAAGCTTCGGTCGGCCGCTCACGACGCGAGCGGAAGTGGTCGTCGGCGGCCTCCGCTTTTCACTCACCGGCGGCGGGCTGAGTGCGGCCATCGACGGCAAGCCCGGAGACGCCATCGAGATCCTGCCGTTTACGTCCGGCTCAGCCGACGGCTTCTTCGACCTCGGGCGCGGGATATGGGCTGCCGGCTCGAATGGAAAAGGCGGCGCTTCCGCGAAGTTCGTCCTGCTCGATCTCGCCGCGATCGCGCGCAAATCGCTGGCACCGGTTCGAGGGTTGCAGATTTCAGGCGAGCGCGAGCAGGCAATGCGGGCACGCGATTGCGACAAGGTGAAAGCGCTGGATGCGCAATTCTCAGAATCCGGCAAGTACCTCGCATGCCTGGAGGCGCGCCGCGACGTTGCATTCGGTGACCTCAACTGCGACGACGTCGAAGCACTCGACACACAGGCAGGTGGTGAGCCACGTGGCCCCGAATGCCGCCGGAAGCTGCAGCAGAAGGCCGACGAAGCGGAGCGGAACATCGCGTTGCGCGACGTCGATTGCCAGAAGGTCAAGGAACTCGATCAGAAAATCGGAGATGGCGGCAAGTATCCGGCGTGTGTCGAAACGGTGAACCAGCGCAAGGTCGCGGCGGAGCAGAACGCCCTGATCGAGAAGTGCCGGGTCGCACGCCAGGAGAACCGCTGCGATGACGTCGCCGAACTCGACAAGGCCATCGGCGGCGATAGCGTAGCCGCTGGCTGCTACGAAACCATGAGATCGCAGGCGCTCGCTCAATTGCGTTGTGACGATGTGAAGGCGCTGGATCAGAAGCTCGGAAGCAATGCACACGACAGCTGCATGATCGAGACATTGATCAAGTCGGGCAGCGCCTCGGAATTGTATCTCGCAGCCGGCAAGGCGGAATTGGCGCAGGACAGAAGTCGCGCCAAAGCACTCTATCAGGCTGTCACCGACCGGTTTCCCAACGATGCGCTCGCCATCAAGGCGATCGACGGCCTGACAGCGTTGGCACGTACCGAATCGATCGAGGCCTCGAACGCGGCAGCGGCGGCCGAGGTTGCCCGCGCCCGCGAAGCCAGCGAAGCCCAACTCCGCGCCCAGAAGGACGCGGAAGCGCAAGCTCATCGCTGCTCCCACGTCTATATCGGGCAGCGCATCAATCAGTCGGCATTCTGGGGGATGGGGCTGGTGATCTGGGAGGTTGTCGGCATATCGACCGCCAGTGAGCAGCTCACGTTGCGGGACACGAGCGGCGGATTGGGCACGAAGGAGATCAGCTGCGGAGAAGCCGCTTACCTGATCGAACGCGATGGCAAGTAAAGCGGCTCCCGACCATCAATTGGATCGACTCTGACCGAACCCTTCCGGCAAGCGGCCGGCCGAGCGACGGGCATCACGTCTCGTCCGCATTCCCACCAGCGTATCCAACGACCGCCCGCACAGCGCGTTGCCATTTGACATAGGCCGCGTCCCGCTCGGCAGCGCCGCGCACCGGGATCGCGCGCCGGTCGAGCTTCCACATCTGCGCGAAGCCTTCCTGGTCCGGCAGAACGCCCGCCCCGTGGCCCGCAAGCCAAGCCGCGCCCAGCGCCGTCGTCTCGCGGATTACCGGCCGCTCGACGGGAGCGCCGACGACATCGGCCAGCATCTGCAGCAAGACATCACTCGCGACCATGCCGCCATCGACGCGAAGAACGCTGTCGCCGTGTCGCTCCCAGTCGCGATGCATCGCCTCGAACAGGTCGCGCGTCTGGAATGCCGTTGCCTCTAGAGCGGCGCGCGCCAACTCTCGCCGCCCCGTCGCGCGCGTCAGGCCGAACAACGCGCCGCGCGCTTCCGGTTGCCAGTATGGCGCGCCGAGCCCAACGAACGCCGGCACCATAATGACATCCTGCTCCGGATCGGAGGCCTCGGCGAGCGGCCCCGTCTCGTCGGCCGAGCTGATGATGCCAAGGCCGTCGCGCAGCCACTGAACGGCGGCGCCAGCCACGAAAATCGCCCCCTCGAGCGCGTAGGTCCGCTTGCCCGACAGCTGATACGCGATCGTGGTCAGCAGCCTGTTTTTCGACGTGACCGCCTGCGCACCCGTGTTGAGCAGCGCGAAGCATCCGGTGCCGTAGGTCGACTTCATCATGCCGGGGCGGAAGCAGGCCTGGCCGATGGTCGCCATCTGCTGGTCCCCGGCGATGGCGAAGATCGGAACCTCCGCCCCCAGAATGGCCGCGTCTGTCACGCCGAAATTCGCGTTGCAGTCGCGGACCTCGGGAAGTACCGACCGCGGAATGGCGAACGCCTCGAGCAGTTCCTCGTCCCAGTCTCCCACGTGGATATCGAACAGCGCTGTGCGCGCTGCATTTGTCGCATCGGTCGCATGCACGCGACCGCCCGTCAGATTGTAGAGCAGCCAGCTATCGACCGTTCCGAAGGCGATATGACCAGCCTCGGCAAGCGAACGGGCACCCGAAACGTTGTCAAGGAGCCACGCGATCTTGCTCGCCGAAAAATAGGGGTCGAGACGCAAGCCGGTCTTGCGTGTGAGGCTTGGCTCCAGTCCGGCTGAAGCGAGCCTGCGGCACATGCCGGCCGTGCGCCGGTCCTGCCAGACGATGGCCCGATGGATAGGCCTACCATCGCGGCGATCCCAGAGGATCGTCGTCTCGCGCTGATTGGTGATGCCGATCGCCGCCAGCGCCCCGCCGCTGACACCGGCACGTGCCATCGCCTCGCGCGCCGTCGCGACCGTCGTTTGCCAGATCTCTTCGGCGTCGTGCTCGACAAGGCCGGACGCTGGGAAATGCTGGTGAAACTCGCGCTGGCCGACGCCGCGGATTTCGAGCGCGTCGTCGAAGACGATCGCCCGGCTCGATGTGGTGCCCTGATCGATCGCCATAATTGCCGTCATGCGCTCCTGCTCAGGTTCTGGCCGTGCCAATTCTCGACACGGCGCCTGCCGCTGTTCGCGGAATACGAACGGCCACCGACATTAACCGACAGAACGGCGTCAAGCATTCGTTTCACTTGACAGACTGTCGCAGGTCTCTCAATGTGCGGCCACGTCAGCGATGGGCCTCGCAGGCGTCGAAAAGAAGCAAAATTCGACGGTCCCGAGTCTAGGGAGACATACGCAAGGGGCGATGCCAAAAGCATCGCCCTTGCGCATTTCTGGATGCGCTTTTCAAGGGCCGGCGGATTGCGCGCGTGAGGTAACACGGCGATCACCGGATGGGGCCCAGCCGTTGGTCGGCCGAGCCCGCCCGGGCCGGCCCTCGATAGCGGCCTGAGACCACATCTGAAAGAGCGAATCACGTGCGCCCGAACAGCGTGAAGCAGACGGTTGAGGCTGGCGGCCGGGTGGTCAATGCCTGGTGCACGATCGCCAGCAGCTACGTTGCCGAAGTGGTCGCCGCTCAGGGCTTCGATTCGGTCACGATCGATCTGCAGCACGGCGCTGTCGACTATGCCGATGCCTTCACGATGCTGCAGGCGATATCCACGACACCCGCGATGCCGATGGTTCGTGTGCCGTGGAACGATCCGGCGCTGATGATGAAACTGCTGGACGCCGGCGCATACGGCGTCATCTGCCCAATGATCAATTCGGCCGATGAGGCACGCCGCTTCGTTGCGGCATGCCGCTATCCGCCCATGGGATACCGCTCGCTCGGCCCGAACCGAGCCATCCAATATGCCGGCGCCGATTACGCGAGCCACGCCAATCGCGAAGTCCTGCTGCTGGCCATGGTCGAAACCGTTGCCGGTATCGCGAACCTCGACGCAATTCTCGCCGTCGAAGGTCTCGATGGCGTTTACGTCGGACCGGGCGATTTATCACTCGCCCACGGCGTGGCGCCCAGCATGCAGCCGACAGAACCTGAAGTTGTCGCCGCCATTGAAACAGTAGCCGGAGCGGCCAGAGCCGCCGGGCGTATCGCGGCCATTCATACCGATGGACCCGATACCGCAAACCGCCGCTTCGAGCAGGGATATTCCATATGCACCCTGCAAAGCGACATGCGTTACATCGTCAATGGTGCGCGGGCGGCCTTGAATAGAATCCTCAAATAGACGATGGAACATAAGTTCGCCGCTGCAGTTGCAGCGGCCGCCGCCAACCGCTCTTATAAATTCCGTAGAAGCCTTTTGAAGACGATAGATTTTCAGACCAAGGATATTTTCGGCACAATGAATGAAGAGCCGACGGGACGACTGGATCTCAACCTGCTCGCGATATTCGACGCGATCATGATCGAACGCAGTTTGACAAGCGCCGGCAAGCGACTCGGCATCACCCAATCGGCGGTGAGCCACGCGCTGGCGCGTCTCCGCGAAATCACCGGCGACGCGCTGTTCGAGCGCACGGGCCGCGGTGTCAGGCCGACTCCGGCTGCGCTCGCGATGGGCGATAATGTTCGCAGCGCACTCGACCTCCTGCGATTGACGCTCAGAAGTCCACATGGGTCTTTCTCGCCTCAAACCGACAGCCGCACATTCGTACTCGATATTCCAGCCGGCATAGATGCGCTGATCGTACCGGCGTTGCACGCGATGATGAAAGCAGGGGACAGCATTCGGTTTCGCATTTCGCAAGGCCGCGCGAGCTTTCTCTTGCATGAGCTTCGTTATGGCGAGAGCTGGATCGCGCTCGATCATGAACAACCAACGGCTCCGGGATACCGCGTCGAAAAGATCATGGACGACCCCTATGTGTTGATCGCGCGCGTCGGCCATCCGGCCATCTGTGACAACATTAGTCCCGAAGTCTTTTGTTCACTTTCGCATATCTCGGTGACGTGGAGCCGTCACCAGGGCCCGACGCCACTCAGCAAACGACTGGATGAGCTCGGCATCGTTCGCGATATCAAATATGCCGTGCCAAGCATCACCACGCTGCCGGCGCTGGTTGAAAGCTCCGATCTCGTTGGCGCTGTGCCGAAGCGGATCGCCGGACGCCTCGCCCGCAATTTTGCCGTCGAACTTCACGCCCTCGACTGGCTGTTGCCGCCCATGAGCGTCTACATGGTCTGGCACGAGAGTTTCGAGACCGACCCCGGGCACATCTGGCTGCGCAATCTCATGCGCGAAGTCTGCCAGAGCCTGTGACGGCGGGCGAATATCCAACGCCCGCTATCCCGGCCCGCGCGCCCCGCCCGCGCTTGGACTCGTGTTCCGTCTCCGACACTTGGTTCCCCTTGCAGCACCCGATCGACCAAGTGTCGGAG
>JAGRKS010000101.1 GCA_020442185.1 Hyphomicrobiaceae bacterium | reverse complement strand
ATATCGTCAAGAACTCGGAGCAATTTCTGGTTCGCTCGGTCGGCCTTGCACGAGGTATCCCCGATATCGAGAACGTCGTCTTGAAGGTCGCCGACGGCGTGCCGATCAAGGTGCGCGACGTCGGCAACGTCGTCATCGGCGGCGAGGTGCGGCAAGGCCTCGCCACGCTGAATGGCAAGGGCGAGGCGGTCGCCGGGCTGGTCTTGAAACTCATCGGCACAAACACATCCAAAGTGATTGCCGATGTAAAGCTGCGACTCGCCAAGATCAACGAGAGCCTCCCGCCGGGGATCCGAATTGTACCCTACTATGATCAATCGAAACTCGTGTCGCGCAGCGTTTCGACGGTCAATGAGGCGCTTGTCCAGGGGGTGGTTCTGGTTATCGTCGTTCTTCTCGCGTTCATGGCCGGGTTCAGGCCAAGCCTCGTTGTTGCACTCGCGATACCGTTTTCGATTGCTGTCGCATTCATCCTGATGCGGATTTTCGGGTTGTCCGCGAATCTCATGTCGCTCGGTGGCATCGCGATCGCCATCGGCATGATGGTCGACGGCGCAATCGTCGTTGTCGAGAATGTCGATCGGTACCTACGGGAAGATCACCCGTCGTTGTCGAAACATCAGCTCGTTGCCCGCGCCTGCGCCGAAGTCATTCAGCCGATAGGCTTTGCGATCGCCATCATCATAGTCGTGTTTCTGCCGCTGTTCACGCTTCAGGGCGTCGAAGGCAAGACCTTCCGGCCGCTCGCCTTCACCGTATCGCTGGCGATGCTGGGGTCGCTCGTTTTCGCGGTGCTCGCAGCGCCTGTACTCGCTGAGATGCTGATGAAGCGCGCCGCAGTTCGCGGTTCCGATCCGATTGCCAGGCCGCCGTTCTCCGACCGTGTCGTCAATGGCTTGACATGGATCTACCGCCCGATTGTGGCACTCTTCGTCCGCATGAGGTTTCTGGCAGTCCTGCTGGCGGGGGCCATGCTCGCGCTGGGGCTCGCCATCCTGCCCAGGCTCGGCTCGGAGTTCGTACCGCGCCTCAACGAAGGCGATCTTCTGGTGCGTGTCACGATGGCGCCGTCCATCGCCCTGGAAGAGTCGCGGGAGGTCGTACTGCGGTTCGAGCGCCGCTTGCTGTCGCAGTTCCCGGAAGTGGAGCGTATTGTTACCCGCGTCGGCCGTGGCGAAGTGGGCGCTCATGCTGATCCCGTCAACAGCGCCGAAGCGTTCGTCGGCCTGAAGCCCCCTGACCAATGGCCAATCAAGCGAACACCGGAGCAGCTCTTCGCTGCCATGAGCCATGCGTTCGAGGATTTTCCGGGAGCCCAGTTCAACTTCACCCAACCGATCGCCGCTGCAGTGGACGAGCTCCTCACCGGCACAAAAGCGGAATTGGCGATCAAGCTTTTCGGACCCGACCAGGATGTCCTGCTGGCCAAGGCAGGCGAGATTGAGCGTGTCGTCCGCTCGCTTCGCGGCGCAGCCGACGTTCAGAAGGACCAGGTTACCGGCACACCGCAACTGCGGATCGTCGTCGATCGCGACAAGATATCCCGCTACGGGCTCAACATCGATCAGGTCCAGTCGGCGGTTCGCGCGGCCATTGGCGGCGAAAAGGCCGGACAGGTATTTGAAGGTATCAAGCGATTCGACATTCTGATCCGGTACACGCGTGAGACGAGGTCCACACCCGAGGCGATCAAGAGCCTTGTCATTAGAACTCCTGCCGGTGCGCTTCTCCCGCTGGAGCAGATTGCAAAGGTGGAGGAGATCGTCGGG
Organism: Hyphomicrobiaceae bacterium; assembly: GCA_020442185.1. GTDB lineage: Bacteria > Pseudomonadota > Alphaproteobacteria > Rhizobiales > Hyphomicrobiaceae > JAEUMD01. The sequence continues at coordinate 13,878 of JAGRKS010000101.1, read as the reverse complement.
CCACGACAGATCACCCGCGAAAACAATCAGAGGTTCATTACCGTTCAAACCAATGTTCGCGGACGCGACATCGGATCGTTCGTCGCAGAAGGACAACAGCAGCTCCAGGAGAAGGTGCAGTTGCCGTCAGGCTACTTTGTCGAATGGGGCGGCCAGTTCGAACTCCAGCAGGAGGCGAACAAGCGTCTCGCATTCGTCGTCCCCATCACGCTGGGCCTTGTGTTCCTGCTCTTGTTCATGAATTTCGGCTCGTTGCGCAGCTCTCTGCTCATTATGCTGAACATACCGCTCGCGTTGGTCGGTGGTGTCGTCGCTTTGTGGCTGTCCGGGCTCAATCTGTCTGTCCCGGCATCGGTGGGATTCATTGCCCTGTTCGGTATTGCACTTGAGAACGGCATGGTACTGGTGACCTATCTCAACTGGCTCGTTGCATCGGGGCAATCCATCGACGAGGCCAGCATCAAAGGTGCATGTATGCGCCTGCGCCCCGTTCTCATGACCGCGCTGACGACGGCGCTGGGATTGATCCCTTTGCTGTACGCAACAGGGACCGGCAGCGAGGTTCAGGCGCCTCTGGCAACTGTCGTCGTCGGCGGTCTCGTCAGCTCGACAATCCTGACGCTGCTCGTCATCCCCGCAGTCTACAAATGGTTCGTGCCCAAGCCGCTGGCAGCGGTGATGGTCGATGATGCACCAGAACTTGCAGCCGCCGCAGGTGAATGATTTGCGGCGTTTTCAGTTCAGTCGAACAGCGGCGAACGAAAGGAGGTTCGCGCTTCAGAATTCGCAGCAACTCAATGACAGGAGTCACAAGGATGAAATTCACCAAGCAGCTCGCATGCGCAACATTCGCGCTCATCATTGCCGCCGGCAGTACATCCATGGCGGCTGACAAGCATGCCCATGGTGCGAAGCACGGAGGGCAGTTCATCGAAACGGAGAATCATCAGGGCGTCGAGATGGTCGTCGCCGGCGATGCGCTTGCATTCCACATCACGGAGAACGACAAACCAGCTGATCTGAAAGGTGCCTCAATGCGCGCCGTAATTCAGACTGACGGCGGCGTCAAAACCTATCCACTGACAGTGGAGGGCAGCACGCTCAAGGTCAAGCTGGCTGCGCCGCTGCCGAGCGGAGCCAAGGTCGCGCTTACCGGCAAGGATGGCCACGGCCACGCCCTGCAGGTTCGCTTCGTAAAGAAGTGAAACGTTCGCTGATAACCGATCCCGTCCGGGCCATGATACCTAGAGCGAACCGCAAAGTAGGATCGGCGGCGGCACTCATTGTGCTGATGATACTGCCGTCGATCAGCTGCTCCGCCCAAATCCGGGGCGACATCGGCGGGCCGCACGATCCTGCTCATGCCGACCGCGCACTGGACTGGTGCGCGGTGCATCTGGCGCGCAAAGAGCTGGTCGCGGCGTTATCCGACTGCGATCACGCGCTGGCGCGAGATCCCAAGAGTGCTGCCGCCCTCTCGAACAGGGCGTCCGTCTGGATCCTGGCGGGAGAGGAAAAACGTGCGCTGGTGGATATCGAGGCCGCACTGGTTCTGACGCCCGATGATCCGAGCCTCTATTACAACCGCGGCTTGGCCAACGCCAGACTCGGCGACCGGCGAAAGGCAATCGAGGACTACTCGGAGGCAATCCGCCGGAAACCCGATTTCGCAGTCGCGTATCACAATCGCGGTTATGAGCATGAGAGGCTCGGCCAGGCCGAGGCGGCCATCTTCGATTACCGTCGCGCTCTTGCGATCACGCCGGAGCTCAAACCGGCAGAAGAAGCCCTGAGACGCAACCTCAGCGGCCGACTTTGAACACAGCATCAGGCGCCACGCGGCTGGCATGGGGACGCCGCGTGACCAGGATCTGTTCGGGAACTCATCAGCTGTAGCGGGCATTGTCGAGCTGATGGTTCGAGCCTCCGATGCTGCGCGCTGCGGATTGGTTCATGCAATACGCCTTGCGCTCTGATTGTCGCGAGACTGAATGCATTCACCGACAAGAAATTGATCGCGAAGACAGCACACCGCCATCGAAGAAACTGCAGAAGGCCAGATCCATGCCTCATGACCACGGCCACGCCCAAGTCGATGCCAAATCCGGCGACCGCCGGGTGTCAATAGCGATCTGGGCCAATGCACTGCTCACGGTCGCGCAGGTCGTCGGCGGCGTCCTGGCCGGTAGCCTCGCCCTGATCGCGGACGCGCTGCACAACTTTTCAGACATGGCCTCACTGGTGTTTGCCTATGCGGCGCGCAAGATCGCACGTCGCCCGGCGGACGCACGCATGACGTTCGGTTATGGCCGGATCGAGATCGTGGCTGCATTGATCAACTACACCACGCTGATCCTCATAGGATTCTACCTGATCTACGAATGCAGCATGCGGATGATCGACGCCCGCGGTCGCAGGCTGGGCCGTGGTGATACTTGGCGGCATCGCGCTCGCCGTCGATACACTGACGGCACTGCTTACCTATTCGATGCAGAAAGGCAGCGTGAATATCGGTGCACTCTTCCTGCACAACCTGTCGGACGCGCTGGCCTCGGTCGCGGTGATCGCCGGGGGCGCGCTCATCATCCTCTACGACATGCGCTGGGTCGATCCCGCGATCACCATCGCAATTGCAGCCTACATCCTGTGGCTTGCCTTCACCGAGATCGGCGGCCCCATTCGGACGCTGATGCTGGGCAGTCCGCCCGCGTTGGATGGCGAGAAAGTCATTGACGCCATCCGTGCCGTCGATGGCGTTCAGGACGTGCATCATGTCCATCTCTGGCAGATGCAGGAACATGAGGCCGCGCTCGATTGCCACGTCGTCCTCACCACAGAGGGTTGGACCCGGATCGAAGCGATCAAGGCCGAGATCAAGAAGACGCTGCGGGATTCCTGCGAGATTTCTCACTCGACCCTGGAGTTCGAGCACGTAAACCACGCCCATCGCGGCGCCAATCTCTACGGACACGGCGATTGATCGGTCCGTCGGACCCGTCTGATTGCGACTTGTCGCAGTAACACGCTGGTCTCGGTGCAAGCAGCATGATGGCTGCTCGTGTGATCAGATCGCCGCTCCGCTCAGGGCCCACTTGCCCGGCACGATGAGCTGGAATCGACACAGCGCGCGGCGATGTGGATACCGCCATAGGCTGAATTGGCACGCTCCGCCATGGTCACGTCCACCTGCGCCAGCAGACAACTGAACAAAGCCGACGGCACAGTCCGTGGCACTAGCCTAAACCCGAAGCACCGAGCCGCCACAACGCCCAGAAGACGATGTACCCAGCGATCTCGTCAATCGCGGCCCACACATAGAAATGGAATGTCTACGCCAGTGCAGGCATTGTCTCCTCTTCAGCGACGGACGAAGACTTCGGAGGTGCCGTCCCGCTTCACCAGCAACACCTCATACGACTCGCGCCTGTCGCCCGCCTCCATGCCCGGCGAGCCCAGCGGCATGCCGGGCACGCTCAGTCCGATTGCTTCCGGCCGTTCGGCCAGAAGCTTGCGCACATCCGCAGCCGGTACATGGCCTTCGATCACGTAGCCGTCAACTTTCCCCGTGTGACACGATTGCAGCTGCGGCTTAAGACCGGCCGCGAGCTTGATGCGAGCAAGCTGGCCGAGCGCCTTGTTTCTGCCGACGACATCAAAGCCGTTTCTGCGTATGTGCTCGATCCACAGGCTGCAGCAGCCGCAGCTCTCCGATTTGAAGACCTCGACCTGCTGCGCTTCTGCTCGTGTCGCTCCCAGCAGCACTGCAGTGAGAAGCATCATGCGAAGGAGATTGCTCATCATACCGTTTGCCCCCATTTACGGTGCCGCGGCTGCGGCGACGATCCTGTGCTATCCTTGCCTCTGGTTGCCGCACCGTGCCCGCACGCCTCATGAGAGGTCAAGGCGTCGATCACCTTGCAGTCGGCAATTCGCCCCTTGGCGCACTGGCGCAGCAGCCGCCGCAGCTCGGCACGCAACGCTGTGAGCCGCGCCAGCCTGTCCTCGATGGAGACCAAATGCCGGCGCGTAATCGTGTCGACTTCGTCGCAGGAGCGAGCGGGCTCGGCTGAGAGTTCCAGAAGGCTGCGCACGTCCTCTACCTCGAAGCCCAGATCGCGCGCATGCCGGATGAACAGCAAGCGTTCCAGGTGATGGCGGCCATAGCGCCGCTGGCCGCCTTGCGTGCGCGGCGGCTGCGGCATCAACCCGGTGTCCTCGTAGTAGCGCAATGTCTGGACCGCGTAGCCGGCTTTGCGCGCGAGTTGACCAATCGTGAAATCACCGTTGGTTTGGGGCATGAGATCACCTCTTGATCCTACAGTCGCTGTAGAGGCTATCATCCTGGCTGCATCGTATCGAGTCGCCCGGCGCGAGCCTTCTGCAGCGCCGACGATGGCTGTAAGGGACCCAAGAGATGAGCGCAAGCTGCTGCGGCGCGACTGCCAAGTTTGACGGACTCGATCCGCGCTACAGACAGGCGTTGTGGATCGTGATCGCCATCAATGCCGTGATGTTCCTGGTCGAGATCGTTGCCGGCGTGCTGGCTGGTTCGCAGGCGCTGCAGGCCGATGCGCTCGACTTTCTTGGCGACACGCTGACCTATAGCATAAGCTTGGCCGTCATCGGGATGACTCTCAGGGTGCGCGCGACAGCGGCGCTTGCAAAGGGCGCCAGCCTGACGCTGATGGGATTATGGGTGCTCGGCTCGACAGCCTATCACGTGCTGGTCCTCGGTCTTCCGCGTGCGGAGATCATGGGGTTGGTCGGCTTCATGGCCCTTGCCGCCAACGTCGCCAGCGTGGCACTGCTGAGGCCTTACAAGGACGGCGACGCGAATGTGCGCTCGGTGTGGCTGTGTTCGCGCAACGACGCCATCGGCAACGTTGCGGTCATGCTCGCCGCTGCCGGCGTGTGGGGTACTGCAACCGCATGGCCGGACCTCGCGGTCGCCGGCACCATGGCGGCCCTGTTTCTCTGGTCTTCCGTTCAAATCCTGACGCAGGCTGCACGCGAGTGGAACGCGGCCGAACAGGCTGGAGCGTCATAGGCAACGTCTTTGCTGCTGAAGAGCCCTGAACCGTGGGCAGTGACGAAGTTGTCGATCGCCCCAGGGAATGCTTCGTCCACCCCGTCATCGACAATGTCCGGGGAAGGCGTGTATCGGCTCGAACCTTCCGAACCAACGAGTCAATACGTGTCCGACCTCGCAATCGGCATGCAGATCCACAGCCGAATTTATCTCTTCCGTGGCGACGCGGTCGACGTCGATGACGTGCACGATGGCCGGGCGATCGAGCGCTGCCATAAGAGCGATTGTCGCGAGACTAGTTGCCAGGCTGAACGAGCCGAGTGAAACCATACGCCAGTTCCAGGTTTGTTGCATGGCACGGTGCAGATGGGAGCACCACACGACGCGCGCGGTCGCGTAGTCAATTGATGGCGCCTGGATTGATCGAGCATCAGAGGCCGCAAAGACCAGGAAGCGTCGCGGCTTCAGTCCGGTGATGAACCAGAGCAGTGCTGCCGATTGCAGGACGACGGCGATCGCAAGCGAGCCAGTGTACGCCTCGACGGGATAGCGGCTGTCTTGCGTGGGCCACTGCACGATGCCGATGCCGAAGGTCCACTGCACTGCGAACGCTGTTCCGAAGTGGAAGAGGTTGAGCATTGCGTTGGCGCGGGCCGCAAGCTCGCGTGGGACGTAGGTGGCCAGGATCGCGTAGCACAATACTGTAGCGCTGCCGGCGGCCGCGATGACACACCAGGTCACGAGCGGCGGCAGCGGCAAACCCAGCACGAGCGCGAGCTGCGCCAGGATCGTGGCGGCAGCGACGGCGACGAACAGCATCTCGTGCGAAATGCCGCGCCGCGTCAGCCGGTCTGCGGACCAGCCGAGCCCGAAAGCCCCGGCGCTCAGAGCGAGCGCCATTGCCAGCAGATGAGAGACGACCGCGTTGCGCTCGAGACCGTCGACGTCGGCGAGCCAGCGCGCGGCCCACAGCCCTTGCAGAGCCCAGGACGTTCCGATGATCATCCCGGCGAGTGGCGCGAGGTGCCAGAAGCGCCGGTCACGTGCGACTGCCAGGAGGCCTTCGGTGGTACTCGCTCCGTGATTCTGTCGGCGCGACGGGCTGTCCGGCACGAGCAGCCAGAGCGATGCTGCGCTGGCGAGCGTCAAGCCGGCAAGGCCGATGAACAAGGTGCGCCAGCCGCTGGCGGCGACGACGATCTCGGCGGGCGCCGTCGCCGTCACCGCGCCGAGCGTGCCGAGGCCGAGCAGGATGCCGTTGGCGAGCGCGAGGCGCTCCTTCGGTACCCACATCACGGCCGCCTTGATGCCGGCCATCAGCGCGGTCGCCACCCCGAGGCCGATCAACGCGCGGCCGACCAGCAAGCCCCGATAGCCCTCTGCGTACGCGAATTGCAGGGCACCGATCGCTGCCACGATCAACAGCGCGCCCTGGACACGGCGCGGACCATACCGGTCGAGCATGATGCCGAGCGGGATCTGCGCCACGGCGGTGACCAGCAGATAGACCGACGTTAATAGTCCGAGCTCCGCAGGTCCGATGCCGAATTCCATCGCGAGATGATCGGCGATGAGCGCGTTCACCGACCGGAAGAGATAGGAGAGATAGAACCCGCCGGCGAACGGTAGCAGCACGAAGACGATCACCCGCCAGGGCAGCGGAGCTGGCGCCGTCCGCGGTAACGCGAAACCTCGGCGGCCGGTGTGAACGGCCATGGCTCAAGCCTCGCCGCGCTTGTCGCGCCGCCACACGAGCCGCGCGATACCGTCGTCGCTGCTCTCGAGCAGTGCGGCCCAGATCGGCTGCGGCAGCGTGGGGTCGTCGAGCTTGACGCGCAGGTATGTCTCGTCGGTGCCTTTCCTGGTGTGGCGCCAGGCTGCGCCGATTTCGAAGCCGCCGGCAAGCAGCCGGTAATCAGGCGCCCCTTCGCTCGATTTACCATCGACCGCGATCAGATGCACCTTGGCATTGACAGACAGCGTCCGGATCGTGCCGGCATAGCCGTCCTTCATCGGCGTGAATGTTCCAATGATCGCCATCACTGTCGTTCCTTCCGATAAGGTTGCGAGTAGGGCGTGAGCACGAGGTCCTTGTGGACGATGACGCGCAGCGGCCAGCCAGGCCGAACCTTGAGCGTCGGCTGCACGTTGAGGCTCTTCTCGACGATGCGCTGGCCGGCGCGGTTGGTGGTCTGGCCGGTGGACTCGCGCAGCGCCCGCAGCAGATCGGCATTCGCGTTGGTGCCCGTTCCGACGTTGGTATTGGCGAAGGCGAGCTGGTTGCCGATGCCGAGCAGCGTCGACAGCGCGATGCCCTTGATGATCTTCCAGTTGTGCTGGTCGACCTCGTCGGTGAGGCCGGTGTAGCCGCCGGTATCGGTCGCCGGCAGGTTGTCGATGACGATCGAGCTGCCGTCCGGGCGGATGATGCGCTGCCAGACGACGAACGCGCGCTCCTGGCCGAAGGCGACGACGCTGTCGTAGCGGCCGATGAGGCGCGCGCCCTGCGGGATCAGCAGATGACGACCAGTCACCGTGTCGTTGACGTGCTCGGTGACCTGGGCGATGACGAAGCCGGGCAGGTCGGAGTTGAGGCCGGAGACGAGGCTCGCCGGAATGATCGTGCCGGCCATCACCTGGTAAGGCGAGACCGGCCGCTGCTGGGCGTGAGGATTGTAGATCCTGTCGTCGGTGCCGGATTTCAGGAACGCAAGCTTGCGCGACTGATCGCGTGCATCGGCTCCGATGCTGTCCGGCAAGCCGGCAAGGGCGCGGGCTCGCTCTGCAGCGCTGAGCGCCGTCAGCGCGGCGAGATCGCCATTCGGCAGCGGTGCGGGCTGCTGCACGGGGTCCGGCTGGCGCACGGGTGCGGGTTGTATGCGCGGTGCCGCATTCCTCTGAAGCCTGAAGAACACGCTCGATTCGCGTGCCTGCCCCGCCATGCGGGCGATGCGGGCCTTCTCGGCCTGCTCGGCATCAGCGACCGGATTGCCGCTGTTTTGCGCTTTGAGCTTCGGCACGCCCGGCGGCAGCGGCCTGCCTGCCGGCCGATCGGGACGCACGCCATCGTAGGTCGGTGGCAGGCTCGACAGGCCATCCGCGATCGGTTTGCGGTCCACGTTGATGAGCTCCGTCGGTGACGGGGCGCGCCACGTCGGCGGCTTCAAGGCGATCAAGATCAGGCCGGCCAGCAGCAGCAGCACGAGACTTGCCGCGCCGACCAGCGCCCTGCGGCTGATGCGCGTGATGGGGACCGGCCGCGCGCGCAGCGACAGCTCCTCGGGGTTCTGTGGCGGAGATCCGGGCTGCGGTGTCGACGTGTCGCTCATCCGCGCTTCTCCCGCCAGACGGCGTCGGTCCGGACGATGCGGACGACGCTTTGCGGCGCGGTGCCGAGACGCAGTTCGGCCGCAGCGAACAGCCGGTCGACGATGTAGGTCGCGCCGCGCACCCGGTAGTTGACGAGCGCCGGCTTGGCGTCGGGGCCGATCACGAACAGCGGCGGCGCCTCGCCCTGCGGCAGGCCGGACGGGAACTGGATATAGACCTTGGTTCCGTCGTCGAAGACCTGGCGCGGTCTCCAGGGCGCGTCGCCCTCGATGTGGTAGCGGAAGCGGAGCCGGTCGATGGCGACGCCGACGTCGGCGACCGCGGCATCGCGCCCCTCGGCGCGCTGGCGCGCGGCCTTGAGCGCGACCAGTGCCGCCGCAGGATAGGTCCACGACACCGATGCCATGTAGGTGGCGTCCGACGAATGCAGCTCCAGGTGATAGGCGCGGCGGTCGGACGTGATGACGAGATTGGTCTGGAGGTCAGCCGCGACCGGCTTGACCAGGATGTGCACCTGCGCGGCGCTGCCCTCGCCGCTCGTCGTGTCGCCGACCACCCAGCGAACGGTGTCGCCGGCCGAAACCGCGACGAGCTTCTCGCCCGCCTCGAGCGCGATGTCGGTGACCTGGTTGACGGCCGCGTAAACCTGATAGAGCGCGCCCTTGGTGAAGGGATAGACCTGGATCGCGTTGATGTAGCCGTCCTTCACCGGCTCGAGCCTTGCGGCGGCATTGGCCGCTGCGACGCGGTCCTTGGGCGGCACCGCGGAGTTGGCGACTGCGCCCTTCTTCGGAACCGGCTTCAATTGCCCGGGCAGCGGCAGCGGCTTTGGCACCTCGACGATGCGCGGGGGAACACTCGGCCGCGGCTCGGGCTCGCGCATGCCCTGACGGAAGTTGTCGCGATCGAGGAGCGGGATCTCCGGCACCTTGACCGGAACCGTGCAGGCGGCGAGCAGGAGTACGGTGACGCTGACGCTCAGAACGCGGGGCTTCATTTGGACTCTCCCGGATTGAGGTCCTGCGACCAGCTGAAGGCGTTGACGTAGATGCCAAGCGGGTTCTTGGCGATCTGCTCGGGCGTGCGCGGTGGAACGACGATGACCGAGAACATTCCCGTGAGCCGCTTCGTCTCCTTGGGCGCGCCGCCCTCGAAGCTCCTTTCCAGCCAGCGGATCTGGAACGTCGTCTCCGAGGCGCGCACGACGCTGACCACCTCGACGGCGACGGTCTCGCGGCCGACGCGCGTGAACGGATCATTGTCGCGGGCGTAGGCGTTGAGCGTCACGGCCGCGGTGCTGGTGACGAAGTCGTAGGCCTTGAGCCAGCTCTGGCGGACGACGACGGGATCGCTCGACAGAGCGCGGACGTGCTCGACGAAGCGGGCGAGGTGAAACGCGATCTGCGCATCGGTCGGCCGGTAGCTTTCCGTCGCCGGACCGATGGCGCGGGCGCGACCCTGGCTGTCGACCTCGACGATATAAGGCGTGGTCGTTCCGGAGCGGCCGAGCACCAGCAGGATCACACTGAGCACGATCGAGACCGCGATGCCGCCGAGCGCCATCAGACGCCAGTTGCGTGCCTGAACGCGCGCTGTACCGATGCGCTCGTCCCAGACCTGGGCCGCCTTCTGGTAGGGCGTGACCGGCTGCGGCGTCTGTCCGTACCTGAGACCGGGGCGCTTGAAGGCCATGGCTCACGCCTTTCCCTTGAGATCGGGACCCTGTCCGCCGCTCGGGCGGTCGCCCTCGCGGATGGCCTGACCCGCGACGAGACCGGCATGCGTGAGGTGCTGGCGGCGTGCGAGGCGCTGCGCCCAGGGCGGCGGCGCGGAGCCTGATGGCGAAGGTGGCGACGGCGCACCCGAGCTCCCGTCGCCCGCCGGTGCGTTGGCGCGATAGCCGGCGGCTGCGCCTTCACGGTAGGCATCGCGCACGGGGGCGGTCATGGCGCTGGCCGCCTGCGATGCCGGCGCCGTGACTGTCGCGCGTGCGACACCACGCATGCCGCCCGCCTCGTAGCCGGCACCCACGCGGCCGGTCAGTGAAGCGCCCGCTTTGACCGCGCCACCGCCGATGCGTCCGGCGAGACGCGCACTGCCCGCAGTAAGGATGCCACCGGCGACAGCACCGCCGCCGATCGCGGCGGTCGTTGCGACGGCGGCGCCGGCACCGAGCTGCGGCGCGCCGGAGACGAGCCCCGCCGCGATGCCGGGTACGAAAATGGCGAGGCCGAACACGGCGATGGCGGCGAGGATGGTCGAGGCGGCCTGCGCCAGCGTGATCTCATTGCCGGGCGGCGTCAGCGTCGCCCCGAACAGCGTTGAGCCGATGCCGACGATGATCGCCAGCACCATCAACTTGATGCCCGACGAGATGACGTTGCCGAGCACGCGCTCGGCCAGGAATGCCGTGGCCCCGAACAGGGCAAACGGCACCAGTACGAAGCCGGCCAGCGCGGTGAGCTTGAACTCGAGGATGGCGACGAACAGCTGGACGGCCAGCACGAAGAACGCGAGCAGCACGATCAGCCAGGCCAGCATCAGCACGACGATCGTCACGAAGTTGGTGAAGAACGACGTAATGCCGATCAGCTCGCCGGCCTTCTCGAGCAATGGCCGTGAGGCCGTGAATCCGGTCGAGGCGACGAAACCCGGCCGCATCAGGTCGGCGGCCGTCATCGCGACGCCGGTCGCCTTCAGGCCGAGCCCGGCAAACGAGTTGAAGACGATGTCGGCGAGGCTCTTGAAGTTGTTGATGATGAGCGCGAAGAAGCCGACGTAGAGCACCTTGCGGATCAGCTGTGCGATGACGTTGTCTTCGCCGTGCAGCGCCCAGAACAGGCCGGCGAGCGTGATGTCGATGCCGATCAGGATGGTGGTCAGGAAGGCCACGTCGCCCGACAGCAAGCCGAAGCCGGAGTCGATGTAGCGGCTGAAGGTCTCCGTGAACCGGTCGATGATGCCGAGTTCGTTCATGACATGGCTCCGCCGTTGGCCGGCGCACATCGTTGTGCGGGCCTGTTGTGATCTCGATGGTTGGTGTCCGGACTAGCGGGCGGCGGTGTAGGCCGGTCCGCTCCCCAGGAATGTCCTGAACCTCTGTCGCGCTTCGCCCTCCGTCGCCAGATCGCGGGCGCGTGCGATCGTCTCGGCCCGAGCTTGGCTGGCGAGCAGGCTTTGCAGTTGCAGCGATTGCTTGACGCTGAGGGCACTCAGCTCATTGCCCGCCTGCACAGCTTCGAGGGCACCGGCGGCACTGCGTGAGCGCGCCATGCTGTCATCGAGCAGGCGCGTGTCGATGCCGTTGGCATCGGCGATCTCAGCTTGCAGCAGGGCGGCGCGTTGCAGGCTGGCGTATTGCTCGTCCCATCGCGTCCTGGCTGCGCGCAGGACGTCGTCGCCCGATAGCGTTGCCGACAGCTCGCGCGGAAAGAGGCGCGCATAGGCATCCTCGGCTCCCTGTACGCGCAGTGCCAATCCCTGGCCTTCGCGGAGGCGCGCCTGGATCTGGCTCAATGTCCGTTGCAAATCCGGCGCCAGCGATGTGCCGAGGCGCTGCAGGTTCTGGTCCATGCGCGCGATCATCAGTGCCTGCGATTGCAGCTGGCGCACCTGGTTGTTGATCTGCTCGAGCGCGCGCACCGACGACAGCAGGTTCTCCTGGTAGTTCAGCGGATCGAATACGGTGAGGCCTTGCGCAGCGACCTCGCCGGCCAGCACAACGCTGGCCGATGCAGCGAGCAGAAATCTCCGGAGGCTCATGTCCGTGGTCTCCTTTTCTTCTTGGGCGGCGACACGTGGTAGGGCGAGAACCGCTTCGAGATCGGCGAACCACCGGGCAGCCCCGGCAGAACGACCTGTGTCGGATCGGTTTCGAACAGGACCTCGACGACAGGTTCCGGTGGTGCAGCCGGTCGCGGCTCAGGCAGCGGCGGCGGTTTTGTCGGCTCTGCCTGCGGTTCGGGCGGTCCCTCGATCAGATCGGCCGCCCAGGCGAGATCTTTCGCGCGCAGGAAGGCGGCAGCGAACGGCACCGGCTCTGCGAGGCAGCGATCGACGAGCGTCTGGTCTTCGGGCGTTGACGCGCCGCACAGCGCCAACGCCAGCGGCCCGAGGCCCAGCTCGAACAGGCGATTGCCGCGCGCCGTCTGTGCATAGTAGTCACGCTTCGGTGCCGAAACCGCCAGCAGCTCGATCTGTCGTGCATTGAGCCCGAAACGCTCGTAGACGGCGCGGGACTGCGGCTCCAGCGCCCGGTCGTTCGGCAGCAGGATGCGCGTCGGGCAGCTTTCCAGCAACGCGGGGGCGATCGTCGAACGCTCGATGTCGGCCAGCGACTGCGTCGCGAACACGACGGCGACGTTCTTCTTGCGGAGCGTCTTCAGCCATTCGCGGATGCGCGCCGCGAACACGGGCGAGTCGAGGAACGTCCAGGCCTCGTCGAGAATCAATAGCGTCGGCCGGCCGTCGAAGCGGGCCTGGAGCCGGTGGAACAGATAGGTCAGCACGGGCGGCACCAGCGCCTTGTGCGCCATCAGCGGCTCGGTCTCGATGTGCAGGACATCGGTCATGGCCAGCCGCTCGTCGCAGCCATCGAGCAGTCGGCCGTAAGGACCTTCGAGCGTGTAGGGCGACAGCGCCTGCGCCAACGCCGAGGACTGGATCAGCACGGCGAGGCCTGTCAGCGTGCGCTCGATCGGAGGCGCCGAAGCGAGGCTCTGCAATGCGGTCCAGACCGCATCCTTGACGTCCGGCGTGATCGTCACGCCCTCCGCCGTAAGCAGGCCCGTTACCCAATCGAGTGCGACGGCGATCTCGCCGGGCTCGTCGATGCGGGCGAGCGGCTGCAGCGACAGCGTGCCTTCGAGCCCGAGCTCAATTGCCGTGCCGCCCATGGCCAGCGCAGCCGCGCGTGCGGAGCGCCCGCGGTCAAAGATGATGACCTGCGCGCCGATATAGCGGCGGAACTGCAAGGCCAGAAGTGCGAGCAGCACCGACTTGCCGGCACCTGTCGGACCGACGACCATCGTGTGCCCGACATCGCCGACGTGCAGGTCGAGCCGGAACGGCGTGGCGCCCCGCGTCTGCGTCATCATCAGCGGTGGAGCGGCAAGCTGGCGATTCATCGCGGGGCCGGCCCACACGGCAGAAACCGGCATCAAATGCGCGAGGTTGAGTGTGTGCACGATCGGCTGGCGCACGTTGGCGTAAGGGTTACCGGGCAGGCTGCCGAGCCATGCCTCGACCGCGTTCAGCGTCTCACGGATCGTCGTAAACCCGCGCCCGTTGAGGATGCGCTCGACCGCCAGCTGCTTTTCCTCGACGCGGGCCGCTTCGCGATCCGATACGACAATCGTCGTCGTCACGTAGCCGAACGCGACGTCGTCGGCGCCGAGCTCCTGCAGCGCCTCGTCGGCGTCCTGCGCCTTGTTCTCGGCATCCGTGTCGACCAGCGCGCTCTCGCGGTTGAACATCACCTCGCGCAGGATCGCGCCGACCGATTTGCGCTTGGCGAACCA
>JAGRKS010000100.1 GCA_020442185.1 Hyphomicrobiaceae bacterium | reverse complement strand
CAGAGCTAGGCTTGAATGCAAGACCGAAACCACGAGGCCTTCATGCCTGCCCCCGAACCATCCCCACAGATCGCCTCGGCCCGGCCGGAGATGACGGCAGCCATCATGGCTGAAACGGGCCTCGACGAAGCGGCGCTGCGCGACCTCGTGCATGGATTCTACGGCAAGGTCCGCCGCGACCCGGTGCTCGGCCCGAACTTCGCCGCACGCATCACCAATTGGGAGCCGCACCTGGAGCGTATGGTGGCCTTCTGGTCCTCGGTCGCGCTGATGACAGGGCGCTACCATGGCCGCCCGGTGCCGGCGCATACACCCCTGCCGATCCACAGGGCCCATTTCGAGCGCTGGCTGGGACTTTTCCGCGAGACGGCGCATGAGGTCTGCACGCCGGCGGGCGCGGTCCACGTGATCGAACGCGCCGAACGCATCGCCCGATCGCTCCACATCGCGGTATCCGAGGCGCAGTCCGCCCCCGATGCCATTCCTGCCCTTCGCTGAAGAAAGGATGCTCCGGTGACCGATGTCGCCCCGATCCACGATGCTGCGGAACTGACTCACTACATCGAGACCCGCTACCACGCGCGTCATCGCGAACAGCTGCCGCCCCTCGCCGAGATGGCCGAGAGGGTCGAGAACGTGCACTTCGGCGAAGATGATGTGCCCGAAGGCCTTTCCGCCGTTCTGCGACGCATGATCGGGGAGTTGGAGGTGCATATGAAGAAGGAGGAGCTGATCCTCTTTCCCGCCATCCGCGAGGGCGGTGGACCCGGGATCGAGAACCCGATCGCGGTGATGCGCGCCGACCATGACGATCATGCAACCGAGGTCGCCGAAATCCGCCGCTTGACCGCAGATCTGACATTGCCGCTCGGGGCCTGTGGCACCTGGACTGCCCTTTATGCCGGGCTCAACGAGTTCATCTCCGATCTCGAGGAACACATCCGACTGGAAAACGAAGTGCTCTTCCCGCAATTCGAGCCGGAAGGCGTGGCACATGGCTGACCATCACTTCCCTCGGGCAACCCGCGCCCATGCCGAGCGGCGCCATACCCTCGCTCCGAAGGCCGACGACGCATTCCGCGCGTTCTCCAAGGCGGTGTTCGCCGAGGGCGCGCTCGATGTGCCCACCAAGCAGATCATCGCCGTGGCCGTCGCCCATGTCACCCAATGCCCCTGGTGCATCGAGGGCCATGTGAAGGCGGCGCGGCGCGCGGGCGCGAGTGCCGAACAGATCATGGAAGCGATCTGGGTCGCCGCCGAGATGCGCGCGGGCGCAGCCTTCGCCCATTCCGTCAAGGCGCTCGACTTGATGGAGGATGGCGAAACGGAATGACGAAGGCGGCTCACATCAGCGCGGCAAGGCTCTATGACGAGCCCGGTGTGCCGCAGCGTGCGCGTCTCCTGGTGGACGGGCTGTGGCCGCGCGGAATCGGCAAGGCGGATCTGGCGCTCGACGACTGGATCCGCGAAGTCGCCCCGAGCAGCGCCCTGCGCAAGTGGTTCAGCCACGATGCCGACAGGTGGGACGAGTTCCGGCGCCGCTATCGCGCCGAATTGGACGAAAACGACGAGGCTGTGGAGCGCTGCCTCGCCTGGTGCCGGAAAGGCCCGGTCGTCCTGCTCTATGGGGCGAAGGACCGCGATCACAACCAGGCCGTGGTGCTGCAGGACTATCTTCGCGAGAGACTGGCGCGAGAGGACGCAACATGACGGATGGCCTGTATCCTGCGCTGCGCACCTCGCTTTGCGACCTCCTCGGCTGCGATGTGCCGATCCTGCTTGCCGGCATGGGCGGCGTGTCCCGCTGGGAGCTTGCGGCTGCCGTTGCCGAAGCGGGTGGATATCCGACGCTTGGCATGGTGCGTGAAGCGCCCGACCTGATCGAGCGCGAGGTTCGTACGCTACGCACCGCGACGGATCGGCCCTTCGCGGTCAACCTGATCCCGGCCGCCACCGATCCGGACCTGCTCGACGCCCAGATCGCCTGTTGCCTCGACCTCGGCGTCGGTGCGTTCTCGTTCTTCTGGGATGTCGTTCCCGGGGCGATCGCGCGGGTGAAGGCGGCGGGCTGCCTCGTCCTGCACCAGGTCGGAACGCTTGCCGCGGCACGCGACGCAGAGGCCGCTGGCGCCGACGTGCTCATTGCGCAAGGCATCGAGGCCGGCGGCCATGTCCACGGGCGCATCGGCGTCTTCGCGCTGACCGCGGAGCTCATGGCCGAGACCCGACTTCCGGTTGTGGTTTCCGGCGGCATCGCCGACGGCAGGGGACTGGCCGCCGCGCTCGCCATGGGCGCGGCCGGTGTGCACTGCGGCACCGCCTTCCTGGCAACCGCCGAATCCTTCGCGCACGATTACCACAAGGACCGGCTGACGGCGGCTGATGCGTCGGACACGGTCCTGACCGACATCTTCGTGTTGAACTGGCCACGCGGCGCCGCTGTCCGCGTTCTAGGCAACAGCGTGACGGACGCAATCGGTGAGCGGCTTCTGGGTCACGACCCCGACACCCTGCCGCGGGAGCCCATCGCTTGGGACGCGGACGTGGCGCGCCTGCGGTTCAGCACGGATTCGCCCCTGCGCACGACGACGGGAGATCTGGAGGCGATGGCGCTCTACGCGGGCCAGGGCGTGGGGCGCATCGTCGATGTCGTTCCGGCGGGTGAACGTCTGCGCCGAATGGCGGACGAGGCGGTAGCCTTGCTGGCGCGCTTCCGGTCCGAAAGTTCCGGGCACAAGGAGGCAAGGAATGTCGGAGAATGACCGGACCGAAGGCCGCTACGCTTCCCCGCCCTGCATGGCGGGAGAGGTCGCGCCGGATTATTTCGACCCGCTCGGCGTCGACCCCGAGCAGGCACGCGACGTCGCGCGCTGGCGCCGGGCCGAGCGGGCGCGGCTGCGCGCCGAGCGCCAGGCGATCAGCGTGGAGGCGCGCGGTGCCGCGAGCAACGCGCTGGCCCATCACCTGCGGGAACTGCTGGCGGCCCGCTTCGGCAGCATGCAGAATTGCGTCTTCTCGGTCTATTGGCCGATCAAGGGCGAGCCCGACCTGCGTCCGCTGATGGCCGACCTGCATGCATCGGGCGTGAGGGTCGCGCTGCCCGTGGTCGAGGTGAAGCACGCCCCGCTTGTGTTCCGTCGCTGGACGCCCGAGACCCGCATGGTACGCGGCGACTGGAACATCCCCGTCCCGCCGGAAGAGGTCGAGGCGGTGACACCGGATGTGGTGCTTGCGCCGCTTGTGGGATGGGATCGCTCCGGCTACCGGCTGGGTTATGGCGGCGGCTACTTCGATCGCACTCTCGCCCATCTGTCTCCGCGCCCCTTTGCCATCGGCATAGGCCTGCAGGCGGCGCAGCTCGCGACAATCTATCCGCAGCCGCACGACATCCGGCTTGACGCGATCGTCACCGAGGAGGGTGTGCAATTCATGCGCTTGCCCGGGGATGCAGAAAAGGCGCAGGAGGCATCAGGATGGCCCTGAAACATGCGGCGCCCGGGCAGGTCGTCGATCTCCGCTCATTCGGCTCCCGGCTCGCCGCCGCCAGGACGAGCGCCATCGTCCGCATGCCCAGCTTCGAGGCGGTACGCCTTGTCGTTCCGGCCGGAACCGAGTTCCATCGCACAAGGTCTCCGGCCAGATCACCCTCTATTGCATCGAGGGGCACGCCCAGCTCGGGCTGACCGGCGAGACGATCGACCTGCGTGCGGGCGACTGGGTCTATCTCGAAGGTGACGAACCGCATTCGGTGAAAGGAATCGAGGACGCGTCGTTGCTTCTGAACATTCTGTTCCTGAGCAACCGCAACGTGCAGGACCGGCAAGATGTAGCATCGACTCGCGCCAGCGACTGAACGCGTCGAAGATATGGAGCAAGGCATAGACCGCCGCTGCGACGTAAGTGGCCTGGGTTGCCGGTTACCGGGTGCCTTGGCATTCCAACTCAGTTGGCAACAAGCTTCCGGGGGGAGCCAGCTTAGCGATCCCTGTTTTGAGGATGTGCCGTCCCTGTTCGGCGATAAGGGTTCGTAAGCGTCCAATCCTGACACATCGGGTCAGGCGGAGGCCGCGGCGGCCCTCCAATTCCAGGGCAGGAGGTCGTCGAGGCGGGTGATGGGATGGCCGGATGCGAGGCGCTCAAGGACGTCCGCCAGGTAGGCATATGGCTCGACGTCGTTGAGTTTGGCGGTCGTGATGAGCGTGGCGATCACAGCCCACCGGTCGGCGCCACCGTCCGAGCCTGCGAAGAGGTGGTTCTTGCGGCCGAGCGTGATGGGGCGGATCGCCCGCTCGACCGTGTTGGTGTCGAGTTCGATGCGGCCGTCATCGAGAAAGCGGCAGAGGGCCTCCCATCGGGCGAGCGCATAGCGGATCGCCTCGGCCAGCCCGCTGCGTGCTGGCACCCGCCGCAGCTGGCGCTCGAGCCACGGTCGCATGGCATCGATGAGCCGCCGCGATCGCACGTTGCGGACGCGCTGCCGTTCTTCGGGTGTCTTCCCGCGAATGGACTGCTCGATGGCGTACAACGCGCCGATGTGGCGCAGCGCTTCCTCGGCGATCGGCGAGCCGGTAGCCTGATGGACGTCGTAGAACTTGCGCCGCGTGTGCGCCCAGCAGGCTGCCAATGCGATCGTGCCGCGTGCGATAAGCTGCTCGAAGCCGGCGTAGCCGTCGACCTGCAGGACACCTTTGAACCCCTTGAGATGCGCCGCCGGGCGCTCGGCCTTTCGGTCGGGGCTGTAGTAGTAGACCGCGGCCGGTGGATCTGTTCCGCCCCATGGCCGATCATCGCGCGCGTAGACCCACAGGCGCCCGGTTCGAGTTCGGCCGCGGCCGGGATCGAGCACCGGAACCGTCGTGTCATCGGCGAAGAGCTTCGGCGACGCGAACACCTGCTCCGCCAATCGCGCATGCAGTGGCTCAAGCCACCATGCGGCGCCGCCGACCCAGTTGGCGAGTGTCGAGCGGTTGAGCGTGACGCCTTGGCGGGCGAAGATCTGCGATTGGCGATAGAGCGGAACATGGTCGCAGTACTTGCTGACGATCACGTGCGCCAGCAGTCCCGCCGTTGCGAATCCCTTCGCGATCGGCCGCTCCGGCGCGGGCGCCTGATGCAGCTTGCCGCAAGCGCGACACCCGTATTTCGGGCGGCGGACACGAATGACGCGCAGGCGGGCCGGAACGTAGTCCAGCATCTCGCTGACCGTCTCGCCGATCTGATGGATCGCACCGCCGCAGCAGGGGCAGGTCTCGGCTTCAATGTCGAGAGTTACGTCCTCACGCTCGAGATGATCCGGCAGGCTTAGCCGCTCCTTGGTGGCCGGATCTCGCAGTGCTTTCTCGGTCGCGACCGCCGGTAGCGCTGCCTCGGCCCGGGCGACATCGGCGTCGAGATCCTCAAGACCGAGATCGAACTGGTCCTGGTCGAGCCGTTCCGAGCGACGGCCGAACTGGCTGCGTTGCAGGACCTTGACGAGATTGCGAAGCCGGTCGATTTCGGCCTCAGCCTCGGCGCGCTCGGTCTCACGTTCCGCCACCAGCGCACCAATCATCTCGTGCAGCGCAGTGACGTCGGTCGGCAGGGCATTGAGATCGATTCTCATGCCCTGATTTTACTTGGTCTGAAGGCCCGTCAGGGACGTCATCTCAGCCGAGAGTGCAATCGACTGAGGATGTGAGTCTAGCCTGCAACGGCTGGTTTCCAGCTGCGGTCCGGTGACCGCCAATCGATGCCCTCAATCAGCATCGCAAGCTGTGCCGAGGTGAGGCTGACCGTCTCTCCCGTCCCGCCGACGGTTGGCCATTCGAAGATCCGATGCTCGAGCCGCTTGGTGAAAAGACAGAGCCCGGTGCCGTCCCAGTAGAGGATCTTGATGAGGTTGGCCTTGCGGCCGCGGAAGGCAAACAGATGGCCCGAGAACGGGTCATGCAGCAGGATCTCCTGAACCAGGGTCGCCAAACCATCAATGCCTTTGCGCATGTCGGTCACACCGCAGGCGATGTGCACCTTCACGCCGGATGGCGCAACGATCATCGCCCACCTCCGTCGAGTGCAGTGACCAGGCGCTGGATGGTCTCGGGATCGGTGTCGCGCGCAAAACGCAGACGGCGCCCATCCGCCAGCTCGATCTCGATCGCGGGAACCGCACATTCCGGCGCCGATGCAGCCGGACGGGGCGTCATGGCGGCCAAATCGGCAAGGCCGTCGGGCGTGTCGCTGATCGTGACGGGAACAATCCGATGCGCAGGCGCCATGCCCAGGTGCTTGCGCCACTGGAACATCAAACTTGTCGAGATGCCGTACTTGCGGGCGACGCCCGAGACCGATGCGTTCTCGCGTGCTGCCTCATCGATAATGCGCTTCTTGTCGGTATCCGTGTAGTCACGCCGCCGGCGCCGTGGCGAAGGATGAATTTCCCTACGCCTAGGTTTAAGCCTAGGCTGATCGCCACCACCGCGCCGCCAAAGCAGGCCTTCCGGCACGATCGTCTCTTCGTGCTTGAACTCCGCGCGCCAGTTGCCGAACCGCTTCAGCGGCAGCCCGTGAAGCTCGCAATATTCCCGCTGGTTCAGATTGCTGTCACGCCAGCCCTTCAGGTGCGCGCGCCAAAATGCTTCGAGTTTCAGACGTCTCGATCGCCGTTTTGAGACCATCCCCCACCTCCTTTGCAAACCTCGCCGTGCAAAAGAAGGTCGCGGATCGCTCCCTGTTCTCAAGTGTGCATTCCCTGAACGCTTAC
>JAGRKS010000099.1 GCA_020442185.1 Hyphomicrobiaceae bacterium | reverse complement strand
CGCCGCCCCCGCGGAGGCCCGAGCGTAGCTCGGAACAGCCGTGAGCGAAAAAATCACGAGCGAAGAAGTCCAGTAAGCGCTCAGCTGGTGCGCGATGTGATCGCCGCGCCGACGAGCAGCAGGAACAGGGCGATAGCGGAGCCGATCTGAAGGAGTGCCGAACCTGACAGCGGGGCGCCGAGTGTCGAGGCAGCAAGGCCGATCACGACGATCCAGAACGCCGCCGGTATGATCGTCATCACCACCAGGCCAACGAGCCGGTCACTGACGCGCTGACGCACCAGTTCAGGCTGGCCGTACGCGGCGCTGCTGTGGGCTGCGTCGACGGAAATGATGCTCGCGTTCTCGATCCGCGTCGGCATGTCTCACAACCTCTGGCCGGAACGGCATTTCGACAATTTCGTGCCCAATCCTAAGCGACGTACGATCCGGGATCTCACGACGGCAATCCGACGAGGCTAGGCGAGGAGGATTGAAGAGACCCTAACGACCGGCACCGTCGTCAGCGCCCATCGATCGGCTCATCGCATTTTCCCACTTCCGGAGCCCGCATTAACCAGTTCTCCAGTGTTCCGTCTCCGACACTTGGTTCCCCTTGCTGCAAGGTGGCCTGCCAAGCGTTAGTGACGCAACACCAACGGACGGGTCGCGGGCAATCCGATCCCGTTGCCAGCCGCCATGCCAGTCTGATTCTGCAATGCAAGCAAGCAATGGAATTGCGTTCGGCCACCAATCACGCGAAAAGCCGTCGATGACGACCGCAAACTCAACCTACGACGTCGCCGTGATTGGCGGTGGCCACAACGGGCTGGTCGCGGCGTATTATGTCGCGCGCGCCGGGCTTTCCGTCATCGTTCTCGAGAAGAACGACGTCGTTGGCGGCGCCGCCGTCACGGAGGAATTCCATCCGGGCTTCCGCAATTCCGTCGCCTCCTACACCGTCAGCCTGCTCAATCGCCATGTGATCGCCGATCTATCGCTCGCACGGCATGGATTGAAGATCGTGGAGCGGCCGGCCGCCAACTTCTGGCCCGTCGACGCGGAGCGCGGCCTGCTGATGCCATTCGGGCTCGCGGGACGGCAAGCCGCGGTCGCAGCCTTTTCGCAGCGTGACGCGGACCGCTTGCCCGCCTATGAAGCCGCCCTCGATCGAGCGGCGAGCGTTCTCCGCGATCTCGTGCTCGAAGCACCGCCCAATGCCGGCGGCGGTCTCATCGAGCTTTTGCGTGCCGGCCGTATCGGTCGCCGTCTCGGCAAACTCGGGCTCGAGGATCAGCGCCTTCTGATCGATCTCTTTACGATCAGCGCCGACGATTTTCTGAGGCGCTGGTTCGAGCACGATGTGATCCGCGGGGCATTCGCGTTCGACGGCATCGTCGGTGCCTATGCCGCGCCGACGATGCCCGGTACGGCCTACGTGCTGCTGCACCACTCATTCGGCGAGGTCAACGGCCGGCCGGGCGTGTGGGGGCATGCCGTCGGCGGCATGGGCGCGATCACCATGGCGATGGCTGCGGCCGCGCGGGAAGCCGGCGCGGAGATTCGCACCAACGCTGCCGTCGCGGAGGTGCTCGTGGCGCGCGACGGCGCGGCATCCGGCGTCGTGCTTGCCGATGGTTCGCGCATCCGTGCGCGTGTCGTCGCAGCCAACGTGCCGCCGAAGCTGCTGTTTCAGCGGATGATGCCTGAGGGGGCGGTTGCGGTCGACGTCGCGCAACGCTTCACCGGCATCAAGTCCGGATCGGGCACGTTCCGCATGAATGTCGCGTTGTCCGAACTGCCGGATTTCACGTGCAGGCCGGGCACGCGCGCCGACGCCCATCATGGATCGGGCATCGTCATCGGGCCGACGGTCGCCTATCTCGAGCAGGCCTATGTCGATGCCCGCGCATACGGCTGGGCGCGTGCGCCGGTCGTCGAGATGCTCATTCCCTCGACCCTCGACGACACACTCGCCCCGCCAGGCCAGCATGTCGCCAGCCTGTTCGTGCAGCATGTGGCGCCGCAACTGCCCGCGGGTCGCTCCTGGGCTGACGATGCCGAGCGGCAGGCCTTTGCCGATGTCGTGGTCCAGACCGTCGGTCGCCACGCACCGAACTTCGCCCGCAGCATCCTCGCCCGGCAAATTCTCTCGCCACGCGATCTCGAGGAACGCTTCGGCCTGATCGACGGCGATATCTTCCACGGGCAGCTTGCGCTGAACCAGCTGTTCTCGGCCCGGCCGGTGCTCGGCCATGCCGACTACCGCATGCCGCTCAAGGGCCTCTACCTCTGTGGCGCGGGCGCGCATCCAGGCGGCGGCGTGACGGGGCTGCCCGGTCGCAATGCGGCGCGCGCCATCATCGAGGATCTGAAGCCGGGGCTCGCGAAGCGCCTGGCACTTCGGCACATCGGCCGGCGGAGGGATCGCTTATGAGCATTGCGTTTGCACCTCCCATCCCAATCCTCAGAATGTTCGACGTCGAACATGCGCTTCGCTTCTACCGGGACTTTCTGGGCTTCGCGGTCGATTGGGAACATCGCTTCGAGACTGGCGCACCTCTTTATCTGCAGGTCTCGCGCTCGGGCGTGCTGCTCCACCTGAGTGAACACCACGGCGATGCGACCCCCGGCTCCGCCATTCGCATCGGCGTCCTGGCCATCGAGGAATTGCATGCGTCTCTGGCCGTGAAGCCCTATAAGTACGCGCGGCCCGGCATCGCGTTGAAGCCGTGGGGTCAGCGCGAGATGACTGTGACCGATCCGTCCGGCAACCGGATCATTTTCTTCGCGCCTGCATGAGCATGCCGGGCATGGGTTCGGCAGGCGCCAGGCGCCGGCATGAACGACGATAGGAGAGGACTGGACTTGACGGTGATGGATCGAGCACCGCGCGACGAGGGCGGCATGACGTCCGAAGCCTATCGGGCGTTGATGCGCCATCAGGCGGGCGCCGTTACCGTCGTCGCGACTGGCCGAGGCGCGGGACGCGCCGGGCTCACGGCCACTGCGTTCTCCTCGCTGACCGACGATCCCCCGACGATCCTCGTCTGCATCCAGAGGACGGCAGGCGCACACGACATCATCGCCAAGGCGCGGGCCTTCTCGGTCAACATTCTGGCAAGCGATCAGCAGGACGTCGCCGAACGGTTCGCGGGCAAGGTCGGCGTGCGCGGCGCCGCGCGGTTCGAAGGTCACGCATGGGGCGAACTTGCGACCGGCGCGCCGGTGCTCGCTGGCGCACTCGCCAACCTCGATTGTGAGCTTTCCGAGCAGCACGGATTCGCGACGCATACTATTTTCATCGGGCGAGTCGTCGATGGGCGCATGCGCGCCGCCGCCGATCCGTTGCTCTACTTCCGTGGCGACTATTGGAACATCGGACAGAAATAGCCACCAGGGTCAAACAGGCGACAGGATAGCGCGGATGTTGCGGGTCAACAGCAGCATATCGATCGACGAACGCGAGCTGGAAGAGCGGTTCATTCGTTCGTCCGGGCCGGGTGGTCAGAACGTCAACAAGGTGGCAACGGCGGTCGAACTGCGCTTCGATGTCGCCCATTCGCAGGCGTTGACGGAGGCGGTGCGCAAGCGGCTCTCCGCGCTCGCAGGACGGCGCCTGACGGACGAGGGCGTGCTTGTCATTCGCGCCGAACGGTTCCGCACGCAGGAGCGTAACCGTGACGATGCGCGCGCGCGCCTCGTCGAACTGATCCGCGAGGCCGCCGTTCCGCCGAAGCCGCGCATCAAGACGCGACCGACGCTCGCCTCGAAGACGCGTCGCCTCGACGCCAAGACGCGACGCAGCAGCGTGAAAAAGTTGCGCAATGCCCGATCCGACGATTGATCCGCCGATCGGCGCCACACCGGCGCATGCGGTGCTACACGCCTGCCGTCGCCGAGACGCGCCGTCGCCGCCTGCGGTTGCGCGCGTAACGACAGTTGGCTCAGCGGTTGGTGAGCTTCAATTCGATGCGCCGGTTCTTCTTCAGGCTGGCGTCGTCGTCGCCGCTTTCGATCGGTTGGAATTCACCGTAGCCGGCGGCGACAAGGCGGTTGGGCGGAACGCCGCGCGAGGCGAGATACTTGACGACCGAGACCGCGCGCGTCGTCGAAAGCTCCCAGTTCGAGGGGAACTGCGGCGAGTTGATCGGCCGGATGTCGGTATGACCGTCGACCTGAAGGACCCAGTCGATCTCGGGCGGGATCGTGTTGGCGAGTTCGCCGATCGCGCGGGCCAGTTCGTCCATGGCGGCAAGGCCTTCGGGGGTCATCGATGCCTGACCTGAGGGGAAGAGCACTTCCGATTCGAAGACGAAGCGGTCGCCGACGACGCGGATGTCCTTGCGCTCCTTGAGCTGCTCGCGCAGGCGGCCGAAGAAATCGGAACGATAGCGCTGCAGTTCCTGCACCTGTCGCGCCAGCGCCGCGTTGAGACGGCTGCCGAGATCCTTGATGCGGTCCTGCGATTCCTGATCCTTTTTCTCGGATGCTTCGAGCGCGTCGTTGAGTGCCGCGATCTGCCGGCGCAGCGCCAGCAGTTGCTGATTGAGGAGGTCGACCCGTGCCAGTGCCTCGTCCGACACCTTCTTCTGCTCGCTGAGATCGGCTTCGAGCGTGCCGATCTTCTCGGCCTGGGATTTCGCCTCGGCATCGCCCGAGAGCGCGAAGCCCGATATGCGGGCGTTCTCGTTCTGCAGCGTCGACAGCGTCGCCTGCAACGCGGCAAGCTCGTCGGTCGCACCCTTCGATCGGGTCTTCTCGAGCGACAGCAGGCTCGTCAGTTCCGCGATCTGGCGGTTGAGGCGTTTTAGGGCATCGTCCTTGCCGCTCGCCTCCTGACCGGCGAAATACTGCGCGAGCATGAAGATCGACATCAGGAAGATGACGACGAGCAGCAGCGTCGAGAGCACATCGACGTAGCCCGGCCAGAAGTCGCCGTAGTCACCTCCGCGCCTTGCCCGGCCACGCCGTGCCATGTCTCAGCTCTCCCGGCGGCCGAGGGATTGCGACAGCGTCTTAAGGACGCTCGCCACCTCGTTCTGCTGGGCGGCCTGCTCGTCGACCCATTCGCGCACGATCTGTTGCTCGTTGCGCATCTGCGAGACGAGTTGATTGACGCCGACCGCCAGCTGGCGCACCTCCTTTTGCGCCTCGGCCCCGCCCGTCAGCCCTTCGCCCTGTTCACCGAGCTTGAGGTTCAGTTGCTCCAGTACGCGCTGCATGGAAAAGAGCGTCGCTGATAGCTGCCGGTTGACGGCGTCGCTCGATCCCGACGAGCCGGGCGTCAGCTCGGTGATGTTCGAGAGCCATTCCTCGAGTTCGTTGTAGAAACGGTTGTGCGCATGGCTCGCCTGCAATTCGAGGAAACCGAGGATGAGCGATCCGGCAAGACCGAGCAGCGACGACGAGAACGCCGTCCCCATGCCTTTCAGCGGGGCGGCAAGTCCATTCTTGAGGTCGTCGAACAACGTGACCGTATCGCCGCCGCGGGTATCGATGGCGCCGATCACGCCGCCGACCGAGCTGATCGTCGCGAGCAGGCCCCAGAATGTGCCGAGCAGGCCGAGGAAGACGAGCAGGCCGACGAGATAGCGGCCGGTATCGCGCGCTTCGTCCAGTCGCGAGTTGAGGCTGTCCATGATCGACGTCATCGAGGCCGTGGACAGCGATATCGATCCCGTGCGGTCGCGCAGCATCGTCGCCATCGGCAGGAGGAGGCGCGGCTTGTGCGCCATGGCGATGCCGGGATCGGCGATGCGGAAGTCGTTGACCCAGCGGATCTCGGGGTAGAGCCGCACGACCTGACGGAACGCATACATGATGCCGAAGGCGAGGACGGCGACGATCAGTCCGTTCAGGCCCGGGTTGGTCATGACCGCTTCGAACAGCCGCTCGTGCAGGATTGCAGCCAGGAAGCCGACCAGCGTCAGGAAGATGAGCATGCGGATCAGGAACAATCCCGGCGGGGTGAGCCCTCGATGGCCGCCGCCTGCGGCTCCTGCACGTTTGCGTGCCATTCGCGTTCCTCTGGAAACTCGTCTCAGTCACGCCCGGCAGGTGCCGCCGGAACGTGGCCCCAGACCACCGGACCCAAGACCTTGAAATCGCGTTGGCCGATCGGAATTCGGCCAAAGCCTATCCTACCCCCGAAACACGAAAAACCGGCAACATGGTAGGCTGCAATTTGGCCACAGGAGGGCGGGGATTGTGACGAAGCCGCGCCGCGACCCTGCCGGTGCGCCGAAACAGCCGAGCCGGTTGCATCACGCCGTGTGCTGACGTCGACGCGCACGGTTGTTTCCGTCACGGCCCCGTTGCGCCTCTTCACGTCGGTTGGGCGTCGGAATTCACCAAGGGCAGCATCGCCTTGTGGATCGCCTGGTTGGCGGCGAGGACATCGCCCTTTGCCAGCATCTGATCGCCGCCGTCGAGATCGGTCGCGATGCCGCCGGCTTCACGCAGGATGCAGATGCCGGCTGCCATGTCCCAGGCCTGGATGCCACGCTCGTAGTAGGCGTCGAAGCGGCCGGCGGCGGTCCAGGCGAGGTCCAGGGCGGCCGAGCCGGTGCGGCGGATTCCCGCCACCTCCGGCATGATGCGGTCCATGTCTTGGCGGAAGCGGGCGTGGCCGGTGCGGCCGCGATGCGGAATGCCTGTCGTGACGACGGCATCACCGATCGTCCGGCGCGCCGCCACCCTGAGCCGCCGCTTGTCGTTGAGATACGCGCCCTTGCCGCGCTCGGCCGTGAACATTTCGTCCGATATGGGATTGTAGATCAGGCCGGCGACCAGTTGCCCCTCGCGCTCGAGACCGATCGAGATGCAGAACAGCGGAATGCCGTGCAGGAAGTTTGTGGTGCCGTCGAGTGGGTCGACAATCCAGGTGTGCGAGCTATCGCGGCCCTCGACCGCACCACGCTCTTCCATCAGGAATGCATAGTCGGGCCGCGCCTTCTGCAACTCGCGGTAGATGACTTCCTCGGCCCGCAGATCGGCCGCCGAGACGAAATTGGCAGGACCCTTGATCGAGACTTGGAGCTGCTCGACTTCGCCGAAGTCGCGTGCGAGGCCGCGGCCTGCCTTTCGGGCGGCGGCGACCATCACGTTCATCAATGCTGAAGCGGGCATATCGGTCTCTTTCGGCGTGTGTCCGGACGCCCGCGAGGGCGAAGACCGGGGTTCTGGAGGCGTGGGGTTGAGGGCGGTCGCCCAATTTCCGTGCGCAAATCGTCGGTCGTCCGTGCCCCCGTATCACGTCGTTCCGACGGGTTTCCCGGCCGAAATCCTTCGGGGAAGTGACACTTCGGGATCGACGTATCGGAGCAGGAGGCCCAGCACGGCGTGACCCCTAGCCCGTCCGCCGCCAACTGGCAAGCCGGGGACGGTGCGGCGTCGGGGATGACGCAGGCAAGGAGAGGCGAAGCGGATAGCCGGAAGGCCAACGGCATTGCACATTGCCGCCACATGCATTTACATCGGTGATGTTCGCAGTCGACCATGTCCCGGTGGACCATGTAGGCGTCGAACTTTTCGCGATCGAATCTCAAGAGACATTGCTCGACGGGTCAGATTGCCGCCCTTAACCACGCCGTGGGATTTCCATGGATAGGGCGTCGTGTCTGGCAAAGTCTGGTTTCGATAACATTTCAGTCGCGGGCCGTTATGAACAGCCGGTTCGGTCGGCGCGCCTAATTTCAGCCCCCATACTTCAGGGCAGCCAAGATGGAACAGATTCATCCGGTCGCGACCGACCACCTGCCGGCATTCGTAACTGCGCCTGGCAGCACAGACATCCTCATGGTCGTATCAGCCGTCGTTCTGATCGTAAGCGTGCTTGCCGCCGGAGTGTTCTTTCTCTGGCTGCATTCGCTACCCGAGCGAATGGTTCACAACAAGCTGCAATACGATCTTGTTGCCGTTCTCGCCCTCATTTCACTGCTCACCCACGTGCATGCGTTCTGGATTGCGGCGCTCCTCCTTGCCTTCATCACTATTCCGGATTTGAGCAAGTTCGACCTTCTCGGCCCGCTGCGAAGTATCGCAAAGTCCTTGAGGTCGATTGCCGATCGAAATGAAGCGTCGCTGGCGATTCCCTCCCCGAAGCCGGCTGCATCTTCCGGCGCGCAGGCTTCGGGCGACAAGCCAGTTGCGAAGGAGCACTGATCAATGCTCGAACTGCTTCTGTGTTCGCTGGTCACGATATTTCCAGACTACCTGTATCGGCGCTATCGTCAGGGAAGGCGGCTGGGCCATGAAATTACTCTCTACTCGGTTTGGTACGAATTGCGCTACGGCATCACCGCCTGTCTGATGCTGACGGTCGCATTGATCACGATCATTTTTTATCACCATCCGACGTCGATGAACGTCACCGCCGTCTTCAGGACCATACCAGTCATTCCCGAGATCAACGGCCGCGTCGAGAAGGTCTATTTCGGCGTCAGCGGCGACGTGAAGCAAGGTGATCCAATCGTCAAACTCGACAGTGCGCGCCAAGAAGCGGCACTCGAGGTAGCGAGGCGACGGATCGCCGAAGTTGAAGCGGGCATCGTCGTCGCCAAATCCGACATCGCCAAAGCGGAAGGCCAGATCCAGCAGGCTCAAAGTTCTCTCGATAACGCGAAGGACGAACTTTCGCGGAAGCAGGAACTCAGCCAGAGAAACGCCAACGTCGTCACACAACGAGAGCTTGAGCGGCTGCAGCTGGCGGTCGCTGAAAAGATGGGGGCGCTTGCTGCGGCAACCGCCGCCAAGGAAGCCGCCTTAACGCGGGTTTCGACACTGCTGCCAGCCGAGAAGATGAGCGCAGAAGCAGCATTGGTCCAGGCCCAGGTCGAACTCGACAAGATGGTGATCCGCGCAGGTGTCGACGGACGGATCGAGCAGTTCACGATGCGCAAGGGTGACTACGTCAATCCATTCATGCGGCCTGCAGGGGTGCTGGTTCCGAAGAATGCCGGACGCGGCGGTCTGGTGGCAGGTTTCAGCCAGATAGAAGGGCAAGTTCTGAAGACGGGCATGATCGCCGAAGCAAGCTGTGCCTCCAAGCCCTGGACCATCATTCCCATGGTGGTCACTCGCGTCCAGGACTACATCGCTTCGGGCCAGTTCCGCGCGTCCGACCAGCTGGTTGATGTCAGCCGATTGTCCGCACCAGGTACGATCACGGTCTTTCTCGAGCCCTTGTACGAGGGCGCTTTTGACGGTGTAATTCCTGGCAGCAGCTGCTTTGCCAACGCCTACACGAACAACCACGATCGCTTGGCTAGCCCGGACATCGGCATCGGCAAGTGGATCTACCTGCATATCGTCGATACCGTCGGCATCGTGCACGCCATGTTGTTGCGCCTGCAGACTCTTCTACTGCCGGTCAAGCATCTCGTCCTTTCGGGGCATTGATCAGACGAGCAGCTTCGAGGAGGTTTGCGTTGAATGCTCTCGCTGCCGCATGGCCATAATCCGAAGCATTTCGTCGTCCAGCTTGAGGTTTGAGCAGCCTCGGCCCCGAGCGGCGATCGACGCCAGCTCATGACTTTGCACCCTTAACGACAAGCACCGGCCTGAACATTTGTCGGCCACGCCGATGCCGTCGCCCTCGCAAGAGCGACTTGCCGCGACATGTCGAGAGGGCAGTGTCGCGAGCGTCCTTTGGTGAGCACCGGTGCGGCGCCACGGCGCGCACCATGAGCGGAGGGGACTGAGATGGTTGAATGGGCGGTCCGCGATGTGTGGTG
Source organism: Hyphomicrobiaceae bacterium (assembly GCA_020442185.1). GTDB lineage: Bacteria > Pseudomonadota > Alphaproteobacteria > Rhizobiales > Hyphomicrobiaceae > JAEUMD01. Next base: position 6,137 of record JAGRKS010000099.1, on the reverse strand, counting down.
GCGAGCGGCGAGCCCTGCTGGAAGGCTGGAGCAACCTCGATCGATTGCTCCAGCTCCTTGGCTTTAGACTCAGTTGAACTTGATCGAACCGAATAGCCTGACGCTGGCTCCAGGAAGCAGCACCTCCTCGCGCCGCTTGAACGAGGCATGGTTGAGCACGACGTCGTCCGCCAGATTTTCCCCCTTGAGGCCCAGCGTGAAGCGTGCCCCGTTGCCGATTTCAGAGGTGTAGCTCAGTTCGGCGGAGACCAGTGTGAAGTCGGGCGTCTCGATCTCGTTGACACCGACGCGGTTCTGGTCGAACGCATGTAGGAGGCCCAAACGTGCAAACCAGTTGGCATCACGATAATAGATGGCGCCGCCCAGGCGGTGTGGGGGAATGCGTGGCACATTCTCGCCGCCTTCGAACCGGGCATTGACGAAATCGTAGCGCCCGTCGACTCCCCAGGTGCCGCGCCAGATTGGTGCGACGTCGTACTGGGCGGCAAGTTCCAAACCGTAGAATATCGCGTCGCGCTGGCGGAAGAAGACGAGGTCGAAGTTCTCGTCCTCGAGATCGGCCGCGGGACCGCACGATGGCAGGTCCTCCAGGCAGCGCACGTCCTGGATCGCCCGGTAGATGAAGCCCTGGTAGCGCGTGTAGAACGCCGTGGCGTCGAAGCGGAACGAGCCCTTTGACCGCGCGAGCCCTGCCTCGATAGACAACGCCTGCTCCTTTTCGAGGTTCGGATTGCCGACCTCGAATGTGCCGGTGGCCTCGTGGATACCTTTCGAGAACAGCTCGGCGGCATCGGGCGAGCGCTCCACGAACTGGCCCGACAGTCTCGCCGTCGTATCGAGGCCAAGCTTGTAGAGCATCCCGAGGCTGACGCTCACCGGCACGAAGCGCCGCTCGCCATCGAAGACGAGGGGTGCGTCGGGATCGCTTACATCCGTCCAGCCAAGTCCGTCGACCGCGGTCCGCTCGATCCGCATCGCTGCTTGAAACGTCACCCGGTCGCTGGCTTTCAGTTCCTCGAACCAGAACGCCGCAATCGAGTTGGTCCGCGCTGGCTCGAGCAGGGATTCCCCTTCGAAACTCTGGCCGCGGGTTTGGCGATGGCCGAGTTGAATGCCGATGGCGCCGGTCAGCTCTCCGAGAGCGGTTGAGGTTGGAATGTGTTGCAGCTCGACACGGCCCTCTTGCTCCCGGTTGGTGAAGCGCGAGCCAAGTTCGAAGTCGTCACCGTCGTGCCGGGCGAGTTCGTTGTGGGCATAGTCTGACGCGCCAAACCAGAACCGTACGGCCTCGACGCCGAATACTTTCGGACGCCACTCGCCACGCGCCTGGATTTTCTGCTGAGCGAGATCGATACGCGGATCGACGCCTTCGTCGGCCTCCTCGCCCGGAACGCCATAGACGCTGTCGACGCGCGATATGGCAACTCCCATGAACCCTTCGGACCAGACGCGCGACATGCCGGCGCCGAAGCCTTCACTGTCGACAAACGAATTGCGCTGCGTGCCGCGCGGCGTACGGTAGTCGTCCGATGAGCGCTTGAAGGCATCGGCATGCACGACGATGCCGTTGCTGCCAGCGGTCGCCCGGAAAGCCCCGTCGCGGCCGTCGTCCACCGAACTCACACCCCCCTTTATTTCGCCGGAGAAGCCACGCGCCGGCATGAAGGTCGGGATGCGCTGGTTCTCGACCGCGACGACACCGCCGATCGCGCCACTGCCGTAGCGAAGGGTCGCCGGGCCGCGTACGACCTCGATGCGGTCGGCGCTGAAGGGGTCGATCGGAACCGCGTGGTCTTCGGAGATGGTGGAAACGTCGTGCGAGCCGATGCCGTTCTCCTGCATGCGCACGCGGTAGCTGTCGAGGCCGCGAACGATCGGCCGGTTGGCGCCGGGTGCAAAGGTCGATCCGCTGATGCCCGGCTTGGACATCAGCGTATCCGTGATGGTTGCGCCCTGCCGAGCGACGATGTCACGATCGGTCGCGACCGTAACGGGGGCGAACGTATCGTCGACCACGATCAGCGTCCCGGCTGGTACGGGGGCAAGTGGCAACGCCGGCATCTCCGCGAGTTCCGGCTCTGCATCGACAGCTGAGGCATTTGCGGCTGCGGCCGGCGGCTTCGGTTTGGGCGCACTTGCAGCCTTCTTCTTGGCAGAACCAACGGATGCCTGTGTCGACGTTGTCTTGGGCTTCGCCTTCCTGGCGACGGGCTTGACGACAGGACTTGGTGTCGTCACGACGACGGGCGGTAGTTCGATGACGTCGTTCGAGGTCGCCTGCTGGGCAGCAAGCGACGACGGCATCATCACAAGCGGAATCGAGAACAGATATATGCGGCGCCGAGCGGATGCAGACATGAGCTGCCCCCCTATCGTATTGGATTTCGATGAAGATGACGTCCTGCATGCGCGCTCATCCTGTTTCTGGATGCGACGAAGCGAGGACGAAATGCGCAATCAGGATGCGATTACCGAGGGGGCGCTCTGGCGCGATAGAGTTCATCGGTGAATGCGCCCGCGAACTGCAATGAGTCAGCGAACGACAACTTTGCGCTGACGCGGACCGCAAGCAGGCAATAGGTGAGTGCCGCAAGAACCAGCAGGGTCAGGATCGACAAGACCCAACACAACTCACATTCGACGTCGTGGTCGATAGGATCGTCGTCATGCCCGTTGGGAGCGGCATGTGCGATGCGGGGCTGATGCGCGTCTGCCGTGCTTATCCCGTCGCTGCTGCTTTCGCAGACGTCATCGTGGGTGTCGTGATCTGATGAGGGGCCGTGGCAACGCGTTTCATTCACCGCGAAGGTGTGCCCAAAGCCGGTCTCCTGGTGGGCATGGATATGGCCGCCAGCCAGTATCAATTGGACCGTCAAGGCGGCGGCCAGAATCCAGATCAATATGCTCCTGGCGCGCGCGCCCATCCGTCCCCCTCGATCAAGGTGTTTGTTATAACATCCGGATGGCGATGTCAGGGGGGCACAAGCGGTATGCACCGAGGGTGTCGCGATCGGGCATCACCGGCCCCATCGATTGGGTGCGCTAGAGACGGGGGAAGGGGAGGAGACGTCGGCAGAAGGTGTCGCGCCCCCCAGATCACGATAACTGCGTCCCGGCGAGCGGATACGACACGTTGGACGCGATGGGCCAGGAGGAGACATGCGGTGCAGCATGCGATCCGCCACTGAAGATTGATCAAAGTACGCGGCCAAGCTGAAGCGAGCGGAAGGCATGCGCGGCGGCCTCGTCGCCGTCTCCTCGGCCCGCAGCTCCCGGTGCCCGCTTCGACTGTTCGAAGCGTCCCATCCACCTGGCTCCGCTGAGGCAAAGGGCGAGGCCTGTCGGCACGAATCAGTCCGCATTAACAGAATCTAAATGTCTGTGAACCAACCTATTTGGCGATCGCGCATGATCAAGCCAAGCCGCTTGCGGAGTACCGTCATTGTGAGCCATTCAACCCGAGGCGCCGCTTTCGCGACATTGCTTTCGCTGAGCCTGTCCGTCGGCGTACCGGCCCTTGCAGAGGATCCGGTCGAAGCAGGAATGACCTACAGTCTTGGTGGAATTGTCGACGTCCTGGCGACAGAGCATGCCGTTGATCGAATGAAAATGGGCCTATGGGCCAGTCTTTCGATCGATCCCAACGGCGCCGTCAGCGGGACCGGCGTTATTCGCTTCGAGACCGCCAACCCTTGCCATTGGGCACCTCCCAATCCGGCGATGGGTCAAGCTCTGCATTGCCGCATTGACGATCTCGTCGACGGCCGGTTCACGGTTTCCGGCGAAGTTCTTGAAACCGTTCATCGACACGACGAAGACAACGTGTTGAAGAACGCAATTTTCGAGCTGACCGATAAACTGAATACCACCCGATTTGGCTATGCGCCATTGCGTATGAAATTGAAGCTCGCACTGACGACGCCAACCGGCGAGCGTTTGTCACTGTGGGGCTTCAGCAAGCCGACTGTCGAAAAGCGTAACACCGGCGCATCGCTGCTCGGCCTGCTGTCGGCAAAGCTGTTCGACCGGGAGTTCGAAATTTCGCCGATTGCATGGAACAACAAGAGCACCAGCGCGGCAACCGCGAAGGCGCGCTACCACCATTTCAATGGAACGTATCAGGGTGGCACTCCGGTGGCTGCATCGGGATCGATATTCTTCGTCGACGTGCGGGCAAGCGATCTTCCTGTTCGCACGGACCGCAAAATCTTCCTGGTCAAGGATGATCTCTCACCCAACGCCGGCTCCGTTCCGCGCCCCTTCACCGAGGCTGAGGATCGCGCCATCAAACAATACACCGAGACCGGAAGTCAGCAACCGACGCGCTTCGACGATCAAGACATTATCGATCTGATCACGACAATCGATCTGATCACGAAACCGGCCAATAATGGGCCGGGTGCAATGCATATCGGCTTGATGGACGATACCCACCCCAAGAAATGAAATGAGGATCGGGTTGTTCATTTCCGATCCCGCAGCGCCCACTCGATCGCGACACGCCATCAGTCAATTTGCCGTATCGGCAAGATCAAGAGGACACTTCGATGCGCCATCTAGCCGCCCTTGTCGTGGCGACAGCCAGCATGCTTTCGGCCAGCCCGATCCTTGCTGAGAGTGCCGACAGGAGCATCGCACTGATTATCGACGCTTCCGGAAGCATGAAAGCGAGATTGGGCAGCGGGCAGGCTCGTATCGACGCCGCAAAGGATGCGGTGGAGACGCTGGTCAAAGGTCTGCCAGACCAGCAGCGTCTGGCGCTCTGGGCCTATGGGCATCAGTCTCCAACGAAGGCGCGCAATTGCAGCGACACGCAGCTTCTGTCCAACTTCCGGCCCCTCGGCGAGAACCGCGCCGAGGTGGTTGGGTTGGCCCGCAATCTGAAACCGCAAGGCTACACGCCCATTACCCTGGTGTTGGAGCAGGCAGCGAAGAGCCTCAAGCCGGAGACGACGTCGTCGTCTCGTGCCGTCATCCTCGTTTCCGACGGCAAGGAGACCTGCAATGGCGATCCGTGTGCTGTGGCCAAGGCCCTGGCGGACGCCGATGCGGGCCTCGTCGTCCACACCATCGGCTTCGCCGTCGATGTCGCCGCACGCTATCAGCTGCAATGCATCGCGCGGGTCGGCCGAGGGACCTATTTCGAAGCCGATAGCACGCCCAAACTGGTCGAACGCCTGACTGCAGCGGTCAAGACCGTCGCAATCGCCGTGCCGGCCGAGATCAAGGTCAAGAGCAAGAAGCCGGGCTCGTTGCGGCTCGTCAATCCGAGCGCGAGCCGCCACCCGGTCATCAGTGTCGAAACCGGCAAGGAGGTTGCCACGCTTTCTTCCGTAACTTCGTCAGTCGCGCTTCCAGCCGGGTTCTACAACGTCAAGTTCGGCAATCAGCTCTGGCGCAGTATCGAGGTCAAGAACGGCGAGGCGACAAGCATCGAAACGGCCATCGTCGAACTGCCGGCAGCCAGCTACCGGGGTCACGAGATTCGCGATTGGGAAACGGGCGAGGTCGTAGGAACGCTATCTTCGCGCCGGACGTCGATGAACCTCATGCCGTCGAGCTACACCATGGGCTTCGGCAAATTGGAGGTGCCGCTCACCCTCGAGCCCGGCAAGCGGAAGTCCATCGATGCGGTTTCGGTCTCGTTCAAGGGCCTGCCGATCAACTATCGAATGATCTACGACTCGGCGGGCAAAGAGGTGGCTGAAATCTCCAAAACCGGAGCCTCCATTACGCTACCACCTGGACAATACGTCCTCGACCTGGTCACGACCAAAGTGCCGTTCGAGCTGAAGCTCGGAGAGAAGCAGGAAATTGAACTCAAATAGAGCGCGCTACACGTCGTCCGTCCTGACTTGGACCCAGTGGATATATGCGGGCCTGGCGCGGTCGCGAGAGCTGTGACCCGGCGGATGCATGCAGTGCGCCAAGGGGGGCGTCGACCGTGTGCATCTGCCTGCAATTCCGCCCCGCGTATTGGACGAGATCGGCGTGCAATTGTGGCCAGAAGCGCAGGTCGCGCCGTTGGCAACCTCTTGCGGCGCAAAACGCCGCTCACCAACATTCACCCAGCGGGCCACAAGAGCTCAGCAACCGGCATAATGGCAGCAGTGGGTCATTCGCGCCCTGGCGTGTGA
>JAGRKS010000098.1 GCA_020442185.1 Hyphomicrobiaceae bacterium | reverse complement strand
CCGGCATCAAACGCGCGGCGACAAACGCCGGGCGATCTGGTGCGCCGCTCGCTGCAGCGTTGAGTGATCTCTTGGGTCGGGACTTTTCGCTCACGGCTGATCCTCCGTCCGCTCGGGCCTCCGCGGGGGCGGCGCTTGCGCCGGGCGCCCTTGGCGCCTGAGCGGCGTCGCCGCTGGAGTGCCCGCATCTCAATCGGTGCCTGTGTGGCTGGATTGCCTGAAACACAATCGTCAGCTGCATGACCGGCGCCATCCGGCCGGCTCCCCGGAAGGGGAGTCGGATGGCGCAGCCGAGAAGAGCCCATCCGGCCGGCTCCCCGGAAGGGGAGTCGGATGGCGCAGCCGAGAAGAGCCCATCCGGCCGGCTCCTTGAAAGAAGGGGGGAGCTGGGGGCAGTCAACAAGGCTCGGGTTTTCCGGGGGTACAATTCGGATGGCGCAACAAAGAGAGCACCGGCAGGCCGGAGGGGAGTAGGTTGGTGCTTCTGTGCGCGCAATGGCTCACCGCACGGCGGGCAGTTCACGCATGCATGAATGCCGGTCCTGCCGGGTCGAGTGTTGGGGCGCCAACGGTCATTTCGCAGGTGCGAAATCCTTGGTGACGGGGATCACGGACCGGCGAAGTCGGGTGATGGTAGATCACCAGACAGAAACGAGAGAATCGGACTTGCGTCCTTACGCGTGGTCGGTTCGATGCATTGCCGGCCATGCAACGATCAGCATTTCCGCATCGACCCGAAACCCGCCGAGGCCGCTATCGCAACACATGAGCACAGATGTCTAGACACCTGACAATCATCGCAGCTTCCAGTTTCTTCGCCATCCTGGCGGGGTCAACCGTGCCGGCTGTTCACGCAGAAGAGCCGGACGCGCCCATGTTCAAGGTCACGCTGGGGGACATTGTGGACCAGAAGTCGGTCTATGCAACTGTCAGGTCGACGGACCGCATCGAGGCGCGCGCCCGCATCGGTGGGACGATTGCCTCGCTCGAGGTCGACGAGGGAAGCGAAGTGCAGACCGGGCAGGTGATCGCGACGGTCGCCGATCAGAAGCTCGCGTTGAAGCTGCAGTCGCTCGCCGCCCAGATCGCCGGTCTCAAGTCGCAGCTCGCCAATACGCGCCGCGAACTCGGCCGTCAGGAAGAACTGATCAAGCGCGGCTTCACGCCGAAGGCCAAGGTCGACGAACTCACGACCAATGTCGAAGTTCTGGAAAACCAGTTGAAGTCCGCCGAAGCCGAGCAGGGGGTCGTCAGGCGACAGGTCGAGGAGGGCGAAGTTCTGGCCCCGGCGATCGGGCGTGTGCTGCTGGTGCCGGTGACGGTGGGATCCGTGATCATGCCGGGTGAAAGCATCGCGACCATCGCCGCCAACCGCTACGTGCTGCGGCTCGAGCTGCCGGAGCGCCACGCACGTTTCGTCAGGAACGGCGACACCATCAAGCTCGGCGCACGCGGCCTCAATGCCGGCGATCAGAACCTTCTGAAGGGCCGCATCACCCAGGTCTATCCGGAACTCCAGGCGGGCCGCGTCATTGCGGACGCAACTGTCGAAGGGCTCGGTGACTTTTTTGTTGGTGAGCGTGTGCTGGTCTATCTGTCAGCTGGAAGCCGCAAGGGTCTCGTGATCCCCAGGTCCTATGTCACGACGCGATACGGCTACGATTTCGTGCAGGTCGCGCGCACGGGCGGACGCCTCTCCAGTGTCGTCGTGCAACTCGGTTTGCCGGCCGATGTGAAAGGGCACGACGATGGTGTCGAGGTGCTCGGTGGGCTCAACGCCGGCGATGAGATCGTGACCCAATGAGCGCCGGAAACATGAGCCAGGAACCGTCGAACAACGCTTCGTCTCAGTCGCACTCGGACGGAGCGCTCGGAATTTCAGGCCGGCTGACGCGCGCCTTCATCGGCTCGCCGCTGACACCGCTGCTGCTGCTCGCATCATTGGCGCTGGGGCTCATCGCTCTCGTCAGCTTGCCGCGCGAAGAAGAGCCGCAGATATCGGTGCCGCTCGTCGACATCATGGTGGCGGCCGACGGTCTCAAGGCCGAGGATGCCGTCCGCCTCGTAACCGAGCCGCTCGAAACGATCGTCAAGTCGATCAACGGCGTCGAGCACGTCTATAGCCAGAGCCTCGATGATCGCGTCGTCGTCACCGCGCGCTTTCTCGTCGGTACGGAGGCCGATAACGCCATCCTGCGCGTGCACGACAAGGTCCGCGCCAATTTGGATCGCATCCCGGTCGGCATTCCCGAGCCGCTGATCGTCGGTCGCGGCATCGACGACGTTGCGATCGTCGTCGCGACGCTTTCGCCGAAGCCCGAGTTCGCGGCGAACTGGAACGATAGCCAGCTGTATCATCTTGCCGACGACGTGCGCGTCGAGCTGGCGAAGCTCGACAACATCGGCTTGACGTACCTGGCTGGCGGCCGGCCAGAGCAGATCCGTGTCGAGCCCGATCCAGAGCGACTATCGCTCTACGGCGTTACGCTGGCGCAGCTGATCGGCAAGGTGAAGGAGGCGAACCGCGCTTTCCTCGCCGGCAACATCCGCGAGGCCAACCGGTCGATCCCCGTCGTCGCGGGGCAAACCCTCAAGGGCATTCCCGACATCGGCCTCTTGCTGCTGACGACGCGCGACGGCCGGCCTGTCTATGTGCGCGACGTCGCCAAGGTTGTCGTCGATGCCAGGCCGGTCGAAAGCCGGGCGTGGCGCATGGAACCTCGCGGCGAGAGCGTCGCCGGCGCGCAGCGGCAGCTGACGCAGGTGCCGATGGTTTCGGTGGCGATCGCAAAGCGCGCCGGTGCCAATGCGGTGCTGATATCGCACGACGTCACGACCCGCCTCAAACAGCTCGAGGGCAAGCTGGTTCCGAGCGATATCGAGATTTCGGTAACGCGCAACTACGGTCACACGGCGGATGAGAAGGCGGACGAACTGCTCTACCATCTCGGTCTTGCGACCGTCTCGATCGTGTTGCTGATCGGGTTCGTCATCGGCTGGCGCGAAGGCATCGTCGTCGCCATCGTCATCCCGACGACGATCCTGCTGACGCTGTTTGCCTCCTACATCATGGGCTACACGATCAACCGCGTCAGTCTCTTCGCGTTGATTTTCGCGATCGGCATCCTCGTCGATGACGCAATCGTCGTGATCGAGAACATTGCGCGACACTGGGGCATGGGCGATGGCCGGTCGAAGTCACAAGCGGCGATCGAGGCGGTGGCCGAGGTCGGCAATCCGACGATCATCGCGACGCTGACAGTGGTTGCCGCACTCCTGCCGATGCTGTTCGTGTCGGGCCTCATGGGTCCCTACATGAGCCCGATCCCGGCCAATGCTTCCGCTGCCATGATCTTCTCGTTCTTCGTTGCGGTGATGCTGACGCCGTGGCTGATGGTCCGGATCGGAAAGGTGCACGCGGGCGGCCACGGTGATGGTCACGGAATCGAGGCGGGCGGCGTGCTCGGCCGGCTCTATGTCACCGCGGCACGGCCGATCCTGGCGACCCGCAGGAGCGCCTGGAAATTTCTGCTGGCTGTCGGTGCCGCGACGCTCCTGTCGTTGGTGCTGTTCGCGACGAAGTCGGTGACTGTGAAGCTCTTGCCGTTCGACAACAAGTCGGAGCTCCAGGTGGTCGTTGATCTGCCCGAGGGGTCTTCGCTCGAGGAGACCGATCGCATTCTGAGGGATGCTGCCGAGCAGCTTGCCGACCTCGATGAGCTGGAGAGCATCGAGGCTTACGCCGGCACGGCCGCCCCCTTCAACTTCAATGGTCTCGTGCGCCACTACTATCTGCGCGCCTCGCCCGAGCTCGGCGACCTTCAGGTCAACCTCAAGAACAAGGACGCGCGCGACCGGACGAGCCATCAGATCGCCCTCGACGTGCGTGAGCGACTGAAAAAGGTTGCGTTGCCGGAGGGGACGTCGGTCAAGGTGGTTGAAGTGCCGCCGGGGCCACCCGTGCTCTCGACCCTGCTCGCGGAGATCTACGGCCCCGATCCGGAAACGCGACGCGCCGTCGCCGAGAAGGTGAAAGCGGCCTTCAAGTCGGTGCCCTATATCGTCGATGTCGACGACAGCTACGGCGTGCCGTCGGAGCGGGTCCGCATTGCGATCGATCAGGACAATCTCGAGTTCCATCATGTCGAGGAAAGCGATGTCTACAACACGATACAGGCCTATCTGAGCGGGCTGCGCGTCGGCTATTCGCATCGCGGCGGGCAGCGCCACCCGATCGAGATCGCGGTCGCGTTGCCGAAGTCGTCGCGCACGATCGGTGAACACACGCTGTCGACGCCGGTGCCGGCCAACGCGCTACCGGGCAACCGGTCGATCGTCGAATTGGGCGATGTCGTCAGCATCACGCGGGAGCGGGCGTCCTATCCGATCTTCCGGCACAACGGCCGACCGGCCGAAATGGTTCTCGGCGAGCTCGCGGGCGCCTTCGAGGCGCCGGTCTACGGCATGTTCGCCGTTGCCGATGCGATCGAAGCGGCCGACTGGGGTGGGTTGCCGAAGCCGCAGATCAAGTATCACGGCCAGCCGATCGACGATTCCGCTCCCGTGCTCCTCTGGGATGGGGAATGGGAGGTGACCTATGTGACCTTCCGTGACATGGGCGGCGCGTTCGCGGTCGCGATCCTCGGCATCTACTTTCTCGTCGTCGGCCAGTTCGGTTCGTTCAAGTTGCCGCTCGTCATTCTGACGCCCGTGCCGCTGACGCTGATCGGCATCATGATCGGCCACTGGCTGTTCGGTGCGCCGTTCTCTGCGACCTCGATGATTGGATTCATCGCGCTCGCCGGTATCATCGTCCGCAACTCGATCCTGCTGGTCGACTTCATACGGCACGGCAGCCGGCCGGGTCAGAGCCTGAGATCGACGCTGCTCGAAGCAGGCGCAATCCGCTTCAAGCCGATCATGCTGACGGCGGTCGCGGCGATGATCGGCGCGGCGGTGATCCTCACCGATCCGATCTTCCAGGGCCTTGCCATCTCCCTCTTGTTCGGCCTCGTCTCATCGACGCTGCTGACGGTGCTCGTCATCCCGGCGATCTATATCGTGCTGCGCGACGACGGCATCGGCTTCGAGGACGAAGGGGCCGGTGAGCCACAAGGGAACGCCAGCGTGGGCGCCAGCGGCTGATGCGACAGGCGATTGCGGTCTTGCCGGAATGAGGTGGCGCGGCTACCGTTTCCGGCGAGTGGCCCATCGCGCCATAGTTGAGACCAACGTCGCCGCACCGTCGGCCGACTATGAAGCGACGCCACACGAGACCGTTTGCACACCTGCCGATGGAGTTGAGATGGGCGATCCGGAGCCAATCGATTTCGGCATCCTCGCCGATGCGGGATTTCCGCTCGAGACCTACGAGACGGGGCAGAAGATTTTCGTTGCCGAGGACCCGGCGGCGTGTCTCTACGTCGTCAAGTCCGGCCGCATCGAGATCGTGTCCTATGGAACCGTGCTCGACAGCGTCGGGCCGCATGACATCTTCGGCGAAATGTCGCTGATCGACGGTGGTGTCAGAAGTGCGACGGCGGTTGCTGCCGAGCCGAGCATCGTTGCGCCCGTCAATCGCGAAGCCTTCATCTATCTGGTGCAACGCAATCCGGATTTCGCATTGCAAGTGATGCGCGTGCTCGTCAAACGCATTCGCGGGATGAACGAGAGCCTTTGAGGGGGCGCGAGCGGTCGAGCGCGCGACCGTTGATCTCCCTTGTTCCGCTACCCGCGAGCCGGCTTCAGCTCCAGCGGCGGTTCGACCACATCCACTGTTCGGGATGCTCGCGCACCCACTGCTCGAAGACCTTTTGCATGTCGACCATCGCGTTGCGGATGTCGGCAGACTGGTCGGCCGTCCGCGGTATCCGCAGCTCCTTGAGCTCGATCCAGAACGTGCTCGTCGTTCCCTTCCGCACACAGCGCGCCAGCCAGATGCGCGCGCCGACACGTCGCGCAATCATGACGCCGATCGCCTGGGTGCGCGCGTCCTGGCCGAAGAAGGGAACGGCGATGCCGGTGCGGTCGTAGAGGTCGCAGACCATTCCGAGCCGGCCGCCGCGGCGTACGTAATCCATGATGATGCGAGCGGTTTTCTGTGCCTCGCCGTGCTCGCCCTCGACGCCGCCCCGGCCGAAGAGACCGCCCGGATAGAGGTCGCGGCGCTGACCTCTCAGGTAGGCGTCGACGTAAGGGTTGTTGACCGAGCGGTAGACGGCACCCGGCCTCGCGCCGGCGATCGTCAAGGGCCATATCGCAAGCTCCCAGTTGCCCATGTGCAGCGAAATGCCGACGACCGGGCCGAGCTTGTTGCGATAGCGATTGAAAACGGTGTGGCTCTTGATCTCGATGCGCCCGTCGTCCTTCAGGATCTCGTCGAGGCGCATCGTCTCGACCATCACCCGGCCGAGGTTCTCCCAGTGCTGGAGGGCCAATGCCTGCCGTTCAGCGGGGGACTTTTCCGGGAACGCGACCGCGAGGTTCGCGAGCGCTCTCTTGTGGCGCTTCGGATTGACGACGGGTGCAAGCTTACGCCAGGCGAATGCCGAGAAGCGTGTCGCCAACTCGAGCGGGGGCGCGCGGAACAGACCGACGACGATCCTGAGCAGCACGTATTCGAGGCGAAACTGCAGATCGCGAAGGCGAGGCTCGGTGATCATGAGGGCATTGCTGAAATATTGCGGATCGCTATTCGGTGGGGGCAAACGGGGTCGCGGACGCATCGCACATCCGCCGGGAGTCGGCAAATGCGATGAACGCGACCGACGTGATACCCATCAGCCGGACGGTGAATTCTGGCGGATTCGTATGTCGGCCGGTCGATTGGCATCACGTCGGCGCTCGCGTCGGTGAAGCCTCGCGCATCAGGGCCGGCAACGCGAAGGACGGGTGCAGGCCCTCGCGAACGACCATCCGCCGCAGCGGCCCGACCGTCTTGAGCGCAAACAAGCCCATGCCGCGCATCAGATGAACCGGCAGCAGCGGCGAGAGCAGCGACTTGTTGAGGAGATCGATGCTCCAAACGCGGGATGCGACGTCGGCGCGCCGCGAGCGATCGTAGGCGGCAAGGGTTTCCGGTGCGCCGATGTCGCGGCCACTTTCCAGGGCGTCGCGTACGCAATCGGCGAGGGATGCCGCGTCGCGCATTCCGAGGTTGAGCCCCTGGGCGCCGATCGGCGGGATGACGTGGGCGGCCTCGCCGACGAGTGCGACGCGATTTTTCCCGTAGGTGCGCGCGGTCAGGCCCGATAACGGAAAGAGCGCGCGGGGCCCAACGTCACCGACGGCGCCGAGAAGCCCATGCAACCTTTCCTTGAGGGCGGCGCGGATGCCCGAGTCGTCAAGGCTGGCGAGCCGTTCGGCAATCGCGGGGCGCTCGACCCATACGAGGCTGGAGACGAGGCCTGGCATCGGTACGGTGGTGAAGGGACCGGCGGGGCGGTGAAATTCCGTCGAAATGCCATGATGTGGCCGGCTGTGCGCGAACGTCATCGCCAGCGCGCTCTGGTCGTAGGTCCAGGCATCGGTGCCGATTCCGGCCGCATCACGTGCAAGCGAGCGGCGGCCGTCGGCGCCGACGACGAGGCGGGCGTGGAGTTTTCGCCCCTCAGCCAATTTGAGACGCGCACCATCCGCGTCGATGTCGATGTGGGTCACGCCTTCGGTTTCAACTACGGTAACGCCCGATCGCGGTGCGTGGCAGCGGCGCGTGAGGTGTTCGACGAGGGGCGCATTGGGTACGTTGTAGCCAAACGAGTCCCGGCCGATCTCGCGCGCTTCGAAGGTGACTTCCGGCGCCTTGAGGATGGCGTCGCGATCATCGATCAGGCGAATGCCGGCAAGCGGGGCCGACATCTCGCGGACACCTTCCCACACGCCGAGGTTGCCGAGCATGGTGATCGACCCGGGAAAGAGAGCCGCCGTCCGTGTGTCGGGCCGCGCGCCGGTCGGGCGGTGCGGCGGTGCGGCGACGGCGGTGCGGACGCCCGTGGCGGCAAGCGCCAGCGCCGCGGCGAGACCGGCCGGACCACCGCCAACCACGACGACGTCGAAGTGATCTTCCGGCAGAGCCTTGCCAGATCTTTGGAGATCAGTGTCTGCGGTCACGCTTGGGCTCCTCGGTGAAGTGCTGGCGTCCTGGTTCATCGACGGAAGGTATTGGGTCGCATTCGGCTGCATGTGTAACCGAGACGGAGCGAGCCTCCAAGAAAACCCCTTCGATGCGAGGGCCTTTGTTGCTTGCTCCCCAAGATGCTTGCTCCCCAAGACCCAATCCCACTCCAAAGCGAGGGTGGTTCGACCCCTTCCGCATCGCGCGGCCCGCCGTCACGTGCCGAACATCGCACAGGGTCGGCCCATCGGCGTCATTGAGCCATCACAAAACGTCCGAAATGCCCGCGTTGGATCGGGGGAGCGTCAACACGCCCATCCTCGGCATCGCGTACCACCCCCCCTCGGGCACTGCCGCGGCCTTTCCGGGGCAAGGGGGCGGACTGTGACACACTTGCTAAAAACATTGAAAACAAACAATAATTTCCAATGGCAACGCGATGGCTAGTGGCAGATTCGCCACGCGGAAGTCGGCATATCGAGTTGTGACAGCATTCTGTGTTTACGCAGGGCCCGGCCAGCGGTTAACTCTCCCCAAGCTGGCTGAAAAGTTCAGGCACATGGGTGCCCGGCATTCGGTTTCAGCCTGCACGTCGGGATCAGGTGCGGCAGTTCATTGTGCGAATTGTGCGTGCCAGTAGCGTCAGTTGATCGGAGAGTAAATATGACTGGGGGACTGATCAGGAAGACGAGCCTTGCAGCGATTGTTGCTGCGGCTGGTCTTGTTATCGGTGGTATTTCGTCGGCTCAGGCCGCCGATCTGGGTGGCGACTGCTGCGCCGACCTCGAGGAGCGCATCGCAGAGCTCGAGGCCACCACGGCCCGCAAGGGTAATCGCAAAGTCAGCCTGGAGATTTCGGGCCAGGTCAACGAACTCGTGTACTTCTGGGACGACGGCTTCGAGTCGAACGTCTATCAGGGTACGAACACGTTCTCCTCGAGCCGCTTCCGGTTCAAGGGCAGCGCGGCCATCACCGCTGACTGGTCGGCCGGTTACTACATCGAAATCGACTTCGAAGGCGCCATCGCTGCGTCGCAGACCCAGGCCAACGACGACCCGGCTCGCCAGCCGCGTCTGCGTCACTCGGCCTGGTACGTCAAGAGCAAGACCCTCGGTACGTTGTGGATGGGCCAGTACAGCCACGCAACGGACGACATCGTGCTCTACGCCAACGGCGGCACCAGCCCGGCGACAGCTGCGAACCTGAACTCGGCACCGGCTGCCGGCTTCTCGCTGCACTCCGGCGGCGGCATCTACACCAACATCCAGCTGAACGACCTCTGGCAGTTCCTCGACACCGACCGTGGCAACATCATCCGCTACGACTCGCCGTCGATCGCCGGTTTCGTGATCTCGGCCGCTTGGGGTGAGGACGATGTCTGGGACGTTGCTCTGCGCTATGCGGGTGAGTTCAACGGCGTCAAGATCGCTGCTGGCATCGGCTACTACGAGAACAACGAGAACGGTTTCGCTGGGTCCTACATCGGCGGTGTTCCGTCCGACTTCGACGAAATCCGCGGGTCTATCAGCATCCTTCACTCGCCGACCGGCCTGTTCGTCGACTTCGCTGGTATCCATCGTGAGTTCGATGTCGCCACCAAGGGTGACTTCGACTACTGGTACGTCCGCGGTGGTATCTACCAGAAGTTCATCGCGCTCGGTAAGACGTCGATCTACGGTGAGTACTCCGAGGCGACCGGTGCTCTCGACGGTCTCGCGGCTGCTCCGTTCGGCGGTGGCGTGGTTGTCGCTGGCGTGATCACGCAGTCCGACCTGACGTCCTACGGTGTCGGCATCTCGCAGAACATCGACGCGGCTGCCATGCAGCTCTACCTCGGCTGGCGCCACATGGAGGCCGACGTTGTCGACGCTCTCGGCACCATCCCGACCGACGACATCGACATCGTCTACACGGGCGCCGTGATCAAGTTCTGATCGCTGCCGATCGTCAGACTCAAGTTCGGAAGGGCCGCGCGGAAACGTGCGGCCCTTTCGGTCGTTCAAGGGGGATGTTGGCCCGGGGTCCTAATGATGCGTTCAAGGGGCAGGTTGGCCCGCCCTTCTACACTGTAGGCTTCGATCGCCATGGCTTCGGCGAAGGTCGCGTGGCAGCGTCCCAGGTCGCCCGCTTCTGTTAATAATTGCGACGTCTGGCGCACTCCGTTGCTTTAGCGCCCGTAATTCGTGTCCTGTCGGCAACATTTAGAGGCCAAAGCAGCGTCACAAAGCATGCGTCAATTGCCGAGGCCGCCCGGCTCGACTAGACCAGACTCATGTTCGCGAGTCGTGTGGTGGGCCAAAACGGCCTACAGGTTGGCATGCCAAGGCAATTGCGCCGGATTTTTAGGCCAGTCGTTCTGAGCATGTCCTCCGCGGGAAGCTTGCCCGGCAGCCACCGCCTCTAGACAGTGTATCCGCGTCAGTTCTGTAGCGTCTTCTTGCGTAGCGCGTTCTGTCCGAGCCGCGTGCGTTCACGCGCGTGCGTGCTGCTCGGTTAGAACACGATCACGTAGCCGGGCCGCGCGTGCGCTTCCCGCATTGCCGGACGAAATCCGAAGTGGAGATGACTATGATTGGGGGACTGATGAAACGGACCAGCCTGATCGCCATCGCCGCCGCTGCCGCTGCCGTCTTCTCGACGAACGCGTCTGCCGCGGACCTTGGCGGCGACTGCTGCGCTGACCTCGAGGAGCGCATTGCAGAACTTGAAGCCACCACCGCCCGTAAGGGCAACCGCAAAGTGAGCCTGGAGATTTCCGGCCAGGTCAACGAGCTCGTGTACTTCTGGGACGACGGCTTCGAGTCGAACGTCTATCAGGCGTCGAACTCGTTCTCCTCGAGCCGCTTCCGGTTCAAGGGTAACGCCAAGATCAACTCCGAGTGGTCGGCGGGTTACTACATCGAAATCGACTTCGAAGGCGCCATCGCTGCGTCGCAGACCCAGGCCAACGACGATCCGGCTCGGCAGCCGCGTCTGCGTCACTCGGCCTGGTACTTGAAGTCGAGCCGCCTCGGCACGTTGTGGATGGGCCAGTACAGCCACGCAACGGACGACATCGTGCTCTACGCCAACGGTGGCACCAGCCCCGCAACGGCTTCGAACCTGAACTCGTCGCCGGGCACGAACTTCTCGCTGCACTCTGGCGGCGGCATCTACACCAACATCCAGCTGGGTGACCTCTGGCAGTTCCTCGACACCGACCGTGGCAACATCATCCGCTACGACTCGCCGTCGATCGCCGGTTTCGTGATCTCGGCCGCTTGGGGTGAAGACGATGTCTGGGACGTTGCTCTCCGCTATGCGGGTGAGTTCAACGGCGTCAAGATCGCTGCTGGCATCGGCTACTACGAGAACAACGAGAACGGCTTCGCTGGGTCTTACATCGCCGGTATTCCGTCTGACTTCGACGAAATCCGCGGGTCTATCAGCGTGCTGCACGAGCCGACGGGCCTGTTCGTTGACTTCGCTGGTATCCATCGTGAGTTCGATGTCGCCGCAAAGGGTGACTTCAACTACTGGTACCTGCGCGGTGGTATCTACCGGAAGTTCGTTGCGCTCGGCAAAACCTCGCTTTACGCCGAGTACTCTGAGGCAACTGGTGCCCTCGACGGCCTCGTGGCCGCTCCGTTCGGCGGTGGTGTGGTTGTCGCTGGCGTGATCACGCAGTCTGACCTGACGTCCTACGGTCTCGGCATCTCGCAGAACATCGATGCCGCTGCCATGCAGCTCTACCTCGGCTGGCGCCACATGGAGGCCGACGTTGTCGACGCTCTCGGCACCATCCCGACCGACGACATCGACATCGTCTACACGGGCGCTGTGATCAAGTTCTGATCCACGACGCACGACGACACTTCGGAAGGCCGCGCCACATGGCGCGGCCTTCTGCATTTTGTGATTGCGTTGCTTGAGTTTGGTGGGTTGGGCGAAGGTCTCGTGTTGCCCCACTCAGTCATTCGGGTCAATGACATTGTGGAGAACTTGGGGAGTATCGAGGGCGAAGGAAAGATGACGTTTTGATGTGTGCCTAGAGACACATGGCGTTCAAACCACACTCGATTGGACAATTGTTCAAGCGCCCTTAACCAAGACCGATTGATGCTTGTGGAGCGGAATGCAAAGCAG
This sequence comes from Hyphomicrobiaceae bacterium, assembly GCA_020442185.1. Classification (GTDB taxonomy): domain Bacteria; phylum Pseudomonadota; class Alphaproteobacteria; order Rhizobiales; family Hyphomicrobiaceae; genus JAEUMD01. The sequence continues at coordinate 37,296 of JAGRKS010000098.1, read as the reverse complement.
CATTGTCACCTCAAGCTAGTGCGGCGTTCCGACCGCGGGGTAGTCAAGATGAAATTGAGTAGAGCAATCATGCTCGGCGTAGCGCTGATGGCCATGTCCACGGCCGCCGCTGCGTTTCAGGAGCAACAGGGTGCGAGTGGCGCCGCAACGGCGCCGCGCGCGCCGGCAGACGCCGCGCAGGCCACAGGAAATCTCGACTTCTCCGTTCCTGGTGCGACGTCTTCGTCGTCCGGCGGCACCGAAGTCCGCATTCCCGGTCTCGGCCGGCTTGGCGTGTTGCCGAAGATGGACTTCGGTTTGGAACTGCTCTACGGCGCGGCGTCCGAGCCGAAGGCCGATGTGCGCCCCGACGCGTCGGACGATGACGCGCTGCGGATCCGTGGAACGGTCAAGCACCGGTTCTGAGGAGCCGATTCTACCGGACGTGCGATTGAAAGTTCGAGACTCGAACGATCGGTGCGCCAACCATGCGACGGCGGTATTGCGAGGGGGCCAAGGCCCCCTTTTGCGCGTCCGCGAATCGTCGGCATTGTCGGGCGGCGGTGGCGGCCGGTCGGTCGGGAGCCGGTTGGTTCCCTCGCGGCGGCACCGGCATGCGCACTACGAAATCTGCATCAGCAACTGGAGTTGAATCTTACCTCGGTCTTGGCCCTGCGGTTTTTTGCCAATCGGTTGTGCTTGGCCACGTGAGGTGTTTGTCCGCGACGCATCAGGCCTTGTTCGAGCGGGTCGCGCGGGTTCGGCAGGTGATACAACTGGGCGTCGAGCGGGATAAGTAGCATCGAGCTGCCCGTGGCCATGGTGGTCAGACATTCGGCCGGAACAGCGCCGCGCAGGCAAGTTGACGCCAGAGCTTGAACATGAGGCGGCAACTGCGCGTGGCGTTTTGCGTTCGATCGGCGCTTGATCGTGGCGACACGTGAGCCGGGCGCCTGAATGGGCAACAAAAAGGGGCGACAACGTTGAAACTGGCTGCGATAGCGGTGCATCTTCTGACGGGTCTTGGTGCGCTATGTGCGCTGCTGGCGGCGGAGGCGGTTTCGGCTGGAGCCTTCGAGCGGACGTTCTTCTGGCTTGGCGTTGCCTTCATCGTCGACGGTATCGACGGACCCATTGCGCGCGCCGTCGGCGTCGAGCGGCGGCTGCCGCGCTTTTCGGGCGAGCGTATCGATCTGGTGATCGACTATCTCACCTATGTTTTCGTGCCGGTGCTGGCGCTGCTGGCCGCCGTCCGGCTCGGTGATGCGCCGTGGGCCTATGGCCTTGCGGCGATGATGCTGCTGACATCGCTGTTCCATTTTTCCGATACCGAGAGCAAGGCGCGTGAACTGGCGTTCGTTGGCTTTCCGGCTATCTGGAATATCGTCGCGTTCTACGTCTTCGCTCTCGATCTCGGCGCGCTTTCCGCAGCCGTGCTGATCGTGGTGTGCAGTGCGATGACGTTCGTTCCCCTGCATTGGGTGCACCCGGTGCGCGTCGTGCCGTTGAGGCCCGTTACGCTCGCCGTAACTGCCCTTTGGTTCGCGGCAGCCGCCTGGACGATCGCCCACGGGTTCCCGGGAGGATCGATGGTCGACGCGGTGCTTGTCGGTTGTGCGCTCTACGGCATCGCCGTCACGCTCTGGTTGACGTGGCGGGGCGTGCGTTGACGTTGCCGTATCGTGCCGCGGCGTCGATCCGACGTATCGCCATGCTCGTATGCGCGGCTGAGGGCAATGCGCGCGCGGTGGGCTCGAGACCCTGCTAGTGTGCGTCTCGTGTGCTTCGCGGTGCCCCTGAGCGTGCCTGTCAAAACAGGGCGTGATCGGACCGGGTAGAACCGGTTCGGGCCGTCCACCTGTCGCGAAATGATCCGTCAATCGCGCTTGCATTTGTGCGTTTGGTTCAGCGGCGATATCCGCTTCGACCGTGTTTCCATACGTGGCGGCTGCAAGCGCTCCAACGCGTTGCGGCTCATGGACGGAACTGAAAGGGCTGAGATCGTGGCAGAACAGCGTGCAAGGTACACATCGCTCTTCGGCCGGCGCGCTTTAGCCACGGCCATCGTCGGCATGATCCTGGCGGTGTTCGCCGACGCACCGGCCATGGCCGATCGGCTCCCGACCTACGGGGCGCCATCGCCGACGGCCACCGCGGGCGGCGTCGATACCGCGCTCGTGGTCTCGGTCGACGTGTCGAGTTCAGTCGATGAGCGCCGCTACCGACTGCAGCTCGAGGGCATTGCGGCGGCACTCGAGGACCCGGCCGTGGTCAGCGCCATTGTCGGCGGCGTACGCGGTGGCATCCTGCTCTCGCTCGTGACATGGGCGGACCGTCCGAAACTGGCGTTGCCGTGGATGCGCATTGCAAGCCGGGAGGACGCAGCCGTTGCCGCACTGAAAATCCGCGCGCTGCCCCGTGAGCCGGGAGATTTCACATGCTTGTCGGGCATGCTGCGGTTCGTCACGGACAAGCTTATTCCCCAAGTGCCGGAGCCGGCGCTCAAGATCGTGGTCGATGTATCAGGTGACGGCAGTGACAACTGCAATGCGGAACAGCCGCCGCGAGAGGTGCGCGACGAGATGGCATCGCGCGGCACGACGATCAACGGATTGCCAATCCTCGAGGGGCGCGAAGCAGCGACGCTCGAAGGCTGGTACAAGGCCAACGTGATGGGAGGGCCGGGAGCGTTCATCCTGCCGGCGCAGGGGTTCGAAGATTTCGGCCGTGCCATCCGCCAGAAATTCGTTATCGAGATCAGCGGTGCGCCCCTGCGCTCGACGACGGCCAGTGCGGCCGATTTTGCCAGCGAGACCGGAATGCCTTTGAAGACCGACGCCGAACGTCCAACGCAAACGCTTCCCGCCGCCACGCTGCGGCGCGAACCGGTTGGCGGTCTGCGGATCAGTCCGTAAAGGCCCGGTCGAGGTTGACAGCCGCCGACAGATTGCGGGCTTCCGCCTTTCCATCGAGCCGCAGCAGCTTCGCGGAGTTGACGTCGGTCTCCTCGAAGTCCGCGCCCTTGACCGTGGCGCCCGTCAGATCGGCGCCGCCGAGTTCCGCGCCCTTGAGGTTGGCATCCGTCAGGTCGGCGCCGTTGAGCCGAGCGTATTCGAGAACGACGCGCGCCAGATTGGCGCCGCGGAACGTCGCGCCCGTGAGGTTCGACGAGCGGAATACGCCGCGCATCAGCCCCATCGACTGGTTGCGCATGTCGGCGGAGAGATCGGCGCCGGTGAATGTCGCCCGTTCGAGCGAGGCGCGCGAGAAGTCCGCCGCGACACGTGCGCCAGTGAAGTCCGCGCCATCGAGCTTGGCGCCCATAAGCTGTGTCGAGAACAGACTTGCGCCCTTGAACGATGCGCCCGTGAAATCGGAGCCGAGCGCCCAGGCTTGATCGAGCACGGCGCGATCGAGATTTGCGCCGGTCAGCTTGGCGTCATTGAGCCGCGCCGATTGCAGGTTCGCGCCGCTGAGGTCGAGGCCCGATAGATCGAGGCCGTTGAGGCGGCGTGCCGAAAGATCGATCGGTGCGTTCGCCGATCTGGCGGCGATCATCGCCTCGATTTCGGATCGGGTGACATCTGCTTTCGTGAACTCGTCCGATTTCAGGTCGAGATATTGCAGCATGTCCTGCGCGGCGGCAGGCGCCGTCGGGCCAACCGTGCCGAAAGCCGTCACGAGCACCAGCGATGCCGCTAGCAAGCCTCCGAGCCGAGGGCGGCGCGGATCCGTGCTAGCGGCTGCAATGCGCCGTTGCGCGGTGAAGTCGTGTCGCGTCGTGGCATTGGTCATGGCACTCTCCCGTTGCAGGAGGCCGAACAGGACGCACATCCTGTCACATGCCTGCCCAGTACAGACGCGCCTGGGCTCCGTCCGGCCGAAGACCTCTGCATAGGTAGGTTTGCACGGCGAGGCCGTCACGTGCGGTCAACACCTGCCCTCGCACGTTCAAGTCTGCGCGATAAGCAGAAGCGCGACCGCTCGAAACCAAATGATTTCCGAAACGCCTGCAAATCGTCGACGGCGGCACCATGATGAGCGTGAGCCAGGGGCCTGTCAGCGCCTTCCGGCCCTCGTTGTCGCCGTGTGGTGCCCATCGTCTGGGAGGCGGGCTAGATGTCCTGAGCACTCACCGGTGCACAGCGCCAGCGCTTGATCTGCCAGCCCGGGTGCTCATCGGCCCACTTGCCGAAATGGGGTGGTGCGTGGAGCGCACACATGTCGGTCGAGATATCACTCATCAGCGGAATCTTGTGGTCGCGACACACCGTCGGGTCGCTGATCAGGCAGGCGGAAATGATGATGGCGATCATGAGCGGCTCCTGGCGCATCGCGTCTCGGACTTACGGTTTCGCGACGATTGGCCGGGCAAAAGATTCAGTGCCGCGCACGGGCCGCGAAATTCGACCAATGGTATCCAACGTAATGAATGGCGTATTGGATCGACGCCGATGCCGTCGCCGTCGCGAATTTTCTCGCGCGCAATCGCGGTCCGATGCAGCCGGCCGCGCGGCCTCAGCCCGTGAGCAGCAACTCGCCCTTGCCAAAAATTGCGAGGTCGCCAGAGAACTTGCGCACTTTTGTGGGTAAAGCATGCGGAGCCAGTGGACCGAGGCGAGCGGCGACGTCGCGCGACAAGATCCGCAGTATCACAAGGTCGTGAACGCCGCCATCGCCGAAGGTCGGCAACATCCGGCCGATGCGGGGGGATATCAGCGTGCCGCGGCGCATCTGGATGCCTGGCTCGTCGCCGAACCGCTCACCGGCCCATAACGTGCCGCCCATCATGCGCGCGCCGGCATGGTCGCCAAAGCTCTTGCGCGCGATGATCGTACCGCGCCGCATCCTGTCGCCGGCACGCGGCCCGATGTCGCCCTCGACGACGATGATGCCGCCCCGCATGCCGTAGCGCTCGCCGGCACGGACGCCGCCGGTCGATTCGGCCGTCGATCCCTCGACGTGCACGATCCCGCCGCGCATGCCGCTGCCGAGGCCTGGGCCGGTATCGCCCGCGATCTCGAGACGGCCGCCGGTCATAGATGCGGCAGAAAATGCCCCGACGGCACCCTCGACGACGATCGTCCCTTCGGAAAGGGTGGCGCCGACGAAATCGAAGCGGTCCGAGCCGCCTGCGATCACGAGGCGCTCGCCCGTGCTGCCGGTAAGCGCGAACAGATCACCGACGGTCGGCGCTCCCGCGACGCACTGCAGCGGCAGCCGCGCGATATCCGCGGGAGAAAGCGTTGCCAGCGTCTTCGGCGTGAGGCCCGAGAGATCGAGGCGCCGGTCGGGCGCCGATTTGAGGGTGAGCGTCAGGCCACTCATGGCAGGAGGTCCTTCAGGTGGTAGTGATGCTGACCGAGATTGCCGCCGTAGTTGCCGGCGCTGATGCGCGTCACGCCTTTCGCCGGGCCGGTCTCTGTCACGGCGCGGATGCCGGCCTTCATGGCGTCGGCAACCGCGGCAGCGGTTAGCCCGTCGATGACGATTTCGAGGACGGCAAGCGTATCGGCTGAAAGTTCCGATTGGACGGCGCCGCGCAGCGTCGGGCAGAAGGCGTCGTTGGTCGACGCGACCACGCCCTTGTATTTCGAGCCGACCTTGGAGCCCGAGCGGACGATTCCTCCGGGAAACGGCGTGATGACATCCGGCACTTCGGCCATGGCGGCAACCGCAGCCTCGCAGGTCTCGAGCAAGCCCACGCGATCGGTCCCGAGCATCAGCAGATTGCCACCGCCGACGGCTTCGGTCGTGATGCCGACGCTGTCCTCGACGATGAATTCGCCGTCCATGACAGGTACGCGCCAGAAGCGGCGGGGGCCGAGCTTCTTCGCCGTCTGCCAGCCGTCGCCAAAATAGCGGATGCCGGTCGAAAGCTTGATAGTTTGCGGCGCCTCGAGACCGTTGTAGCAGGCCGATCCCGGGCTCGTCAGAACGCACTGGCCGACGCGGTTCTTGAGCTGGCCTGCGACCATGTCGGGAGAGAACGAGAAGACCAGGCAGCGGACGCCCGGTCGCCCGTCGGGTGTTTCGTCCGGCGAGAGCACGCGGTCGATGCCGCATTCCGCGCCGCAGCCGATCACCGAAGTTCCGAAGCCGGTCATCGTCACGGCGGCCTGCATCGCCCATTTCGCGCTGTCGGCGGTGATGACGACGCCAGTGCCCGTCATGCCGAACGCCTCGGCGAAGGTGTCGTCGATGGTGACGCCGTTGATCTCGATGTTTTGCCCGCCCATTACACGCGCGCTCCCGTCGGCTGCACCACGATACTGCCCCTGTCGTGGCGAATGATCTCCTCGTCCGAGACCTTGAAATTGGAGAGGCTGACCGTGTGGTAGCGCGTGAAGTAGTCCGCGAGCGATTTCTCGATGCCCGCGTCGTATTCGGGCCGGGCGACGTGCGTTGCGCCCTGCACGACCTTCACGATGCGGCCGTCGCGTACGATCAACTCGCCGTTCTTGAAGACGTACTCCGGGGTCGTGAACATCGCCTCGCGGTCTTCATTGTCGCGATAGACCGTGACATCGGCATTGGCGCCGGGCGCGAGATGGCCGCGGTCCTTGAGACCGAGACTGCGGGCGGGGCCCGCGCGCGTCATGATCGCGATCTCGTAGAGTGAATACTCGCGGTCGAGCGAGCCGACGATCGAGGCCTTCTGCGCATCGGGGTGGATCTTCTGGAGCATGTCGCGGCGGAAGCCCTTGTCCATGAGCAGGCGGATCAAGTGCGGGTAGGTGGTGAAGGGCGCGCCGTTCGGATGATCGGTCGTCAGGAATACGCGCCACGGATCGTCGACCAGCAGGAAGATCTCGAGGCCGATCGCCCACTGCAATGCGTTGACGAAGCTCTTGTCCTTGTACTTCATCGGCACGACGCCGCAGCCGGCATCGCATTCGATGTCCATCACCACCCACTTCTTCGGGTTGGCGGACTTCGTGTTGCCGTACTGGCGCATGCTGTCGCCGGACGCCGTGCAAGTCTGGCCGAACAGGATCTGGCCGACATCGATCGACACGTTCTTGTGGGCGTTGACGAGTTCGGAAATCGGCGCGGCGGCCGACGAGAACTTCATGTCGCCTTCGGTGCCGTAGCTATGGAACTGGATGTGCGTCAGATGGATCGGCAACCCGTCCATGGCGCGGATTGTATCGAGCGTCGTCGCGAAGTTCCCAGGAACGCCGAGGTTGCAGCCATGCACATGCAGGGGATGGGTGACGCCGAGTTCGACGAGACCCTGAGACAGCGTGCGCAGGATCTGACGCGGTGTGACGCCGTAGTGGACGTGGCTCTCGTCGAGATCGAGTTTGCGCTGATTGAACTTGAATGCCGAGATGCCGCCTGGATTGACGACCTTGACGGCGATCGCCTGCGCGGCGTGCATCGTCCAGGCGATGTAGTCCTTGACGGCGTTGAAATCCTCCTTGGCGGCGAGCTGACGGAGGAGGAAATCGTCCGAGCCGAGCATGGCGAACGCGCCCTTGTCCACCATCGGCGTGTCGCCCATCTCCATGTGCGCCTGGCGCGCGTTGGCCGGCAGCATGGCTGGCTCGAAGCAGGCGGTGTAGCCCATCTCGGCATAGCGGTATCCGGCGGCCAGCGTGGAGGGCACGGCGAAGCCGGTTCCCGAACGCGTCAGGTCGGTGCGTGCGCGTTCCTGCCCGCGATGATCCTCGGGCAACATCATGCGCCCGATCGTCATCTTGCCGCCGCCGATATGGGTATGCGGGTCGATGGCGCCCGCCATCACCACGCGCCCGGAAATATCGTATTCGGCATCGATGCGCGCCGTCGGATCGTCGGCTGCGATGCGACCGTCGTGGATGAGAATATCGCGCACGACACCATCGACGCCGTTCGCCGGGTCGTAGATGCGTCCGCCTTTGAGCCTGATCAGCATATCGAGTATTCCGATCGTGAATGTCGGGTCTAGAGCGACGCCGCGATGGCGTTGGCGATCTCGGTCACGGAGGCGAGGCGCGAAGGCCGCAGCTGGCGCAGCGGCAGCGAAACGACGCTGTCGCAACGCACCAGCCGGCCCGAATGATCGAGCCCCGGTGTGCCGACGGGAATGAGCACGTCCGGTTCGCGAGAAAAGCGCATGCCTGGCGTCGCAAGCGCGATCAGGGGAAGTCCGGTCGCGGGTGGTGCCGCCTCGGGGTCGAACGACGCCGTCCAAACAAGCAGATCGCCTTCGCCAGCTTCCAGCATGCGCCGGATATCGTAGCGGTAGGGGTCGTAGTCTGGCGCTCCGCTCGCGAACGATACGCGCAACGGGTATCCGCTCTGCCAGGAGCAGACGGACGCCGCACTCGCGGCCCCGTCGTTGCCGCCGAGCGAAAGGCCTGCGAACCGTGTCGTCTTGTTGATGTCGCGGACGATGTCGGTCACGATCTGGACGGCGAGATCGCCATCGCGGAAGGCCAGTGCCTGAGGTGCCCAGACGAAGACGCCGTATTCGGCACGCTTGCAGCGCAGGGCCAGATCGGCAAGTTCGTTGAACGGAACGCGCTGGTCGTCGCGTGCTGGCAGCTGCGTTCCTTTCAACATCGAACGCAGCACGCCGAGCACGACAGGGATATCGTCGTTAGCCGAGGGGATCTCAACGACATGCTTGACGCCGGTTCTGGTAATCGCGTCTGCATGCCCGCAATCGCCGACGAGCACCACAGTGCGATCGGAGGGGACGCCACCGAACATCGCCTCGGCCGGCGCAACGATTCGTTCGAAGAACCGTGGATGCAGGGTCATGAGGTCGCTTGCAACGACAATGACGAGATCGGCGCGATTGCGCGTCTCTGTCAGCGTCGACATGATCCAGCCTTGGGTCTGCAACACGCCCATGTTGCGTTGGATCGCGGCGCTCAAATGATGATCGACGACACCGCCGCTGCGGTCCGCCAGCGCCATGATGGCGCGAACGCCTTCGACATCCGTTCCAAGCCCGCCGTAGAGCGGGAGGCGTGCGCCGCCGATGAGACGAGCGGCGGTGGCAAGGGCGGTTGCAAGGTCCGTGTCGCGACCGCCGATCTGCGGCGAGGAAGGTGGTGGACGCCGTTCGAAGCCGCGTGCCGCGCGCTCGCAACCATTGCGCGCGATCGTGAGATGGCCGGCATCCGCGCCACTGCTATTACGCACCTCGAGGTCGTCGCAGTGCAGTCCGCAGAATGGACACGTGACCGATGTGAATGTGTCGAGGCCGCTCCCGTTCGACGCTTGCGACTCGATGCCTTGGCTAGCCGTTGGCATTCTTTTTGTTCTCCCGATCCGAGGAGGGCGACAAAAGCACGGGATGCCGGAGAGTACAACTGCTTCGGCGGCGCCCTCTGAGAGAAGTGTCGATGGAAGCAGAAGCATGGCCGCAAGATTGCGCACTGGGCTTCGGCTGGCTAATGTCCGCTCCGCGCCGCGAGGCGTCAGCGCCGAAAAAACTGACTGGAGGATCGACTGATGATGCGTGTTCTGGCCGTTACGCTGGCCTTCTTCGCTGCTTCGATGACGGCGGCCCTGGCCCATGGACCGACGCGGCAGAAGGTGACGGAAACGATCGAGATCAATGCGCCGGTCGACAAGGTTTGGGCGGTGATCGGCGATTTCCAGAACATGGGCTGGCATCCAGCCATCGAAAAGACGGAAGGCAGTGGCGGCAATGAGCCCGGTGCCAAGCGCACGCTGACCTTGAAGGGCGGCGGCAAGATCCACGAGACACTGACCAAGAGCGACACCGCCGGTCATTCGCTGTCTTACGAGATCACCGAAGTCGACGTGAAAGTTCTGCCGGTGTCGAACTATTCCTCGACGTTGAAAGTCGAGGACCAGGGCGGCAAGTCGCTGGTAACGTGGCGCGGTGCGTTCTATCGCGGCTATATGAACAATGATCCTCCGCCGGAACTGAGCGATGAAGCCGCCGTCAAAGCGATCACGGGGGTCTACAAAGGCGGTCTCGACGCGATCAAGGCGAAACTCGAGGCCGGCGGCTGACCATGCAGGCGGGCTTCGCCGCCACGCGGAGGAACTGGCTGCTGGTCGGCCGGCAGGCCGGCAAGGGACTTCTGGCGGCCGTCCTGTCGGCGGTCGCCTTGGCAGCCGTACTGGGTGCCTCAGAGAGTTCGCTTGCTGGCGAGCATGCAAAGGGGCGACCCGATGCGGCCGCCAGCGGATCGGTCCGGCGCGCCTATGTGACGAACCAAGGCAGCCAGGATCTCTCAGTCGTCGACCTCGACACGATGCGTGTGATCGCGACGATTGCAATTGGCGGCAAGCCTGCCGGGGTCGCCGTCTCCGCCGACCGCGCATCGGTGTTCGTGACGGCACCGGAAAGCAAGGAACTGGTGGCGGTCGATACGGCAAGCCACGTCGTACGGGCCCGCCGCGCTATCGGCCTCGGCCCGCTCGGCATCGCGGTCAATCCCGTCAGTGGCGCCGTGCTGGTTGCCGACTGGTACGCGCACGTGATTTTCGTCGTCGATCCCGTGACGCTCGAAACGAGGGCCGAGATCGCGGTCGGCCAATCACCATCGGGCGTTGCCGTGACACCCGATGGCCGCTTCATCATATCGGCCGATCGCGACAGCGACCAGGTGTCGATCATCGATGCAGCCGCCGGGAAGCGAATTGCGACGGTCAAGGTCGGCACGCGTCCGTTCGGCGTCACCATCGATGCGGAGGGACGCCGCGCCTATACCGCCAACGTCGGGAGCGACGACGTCAGCGTCGTCGACATCGCGTCCGCGACACGCATCGCGACCTACGCGGTCGGCCGGCGGCCCTATGCGGTGGCGTTGACGCCGGTCCATGCCTTCGTGTCCGATCAGTATGCCGGCACGGTCAGTGTCATCGATCTCGAGCGGGGCGTGCGTGTCAAAACGATCGCCGTCGGCGACCATCCCGAGGGCATCGCGGTCGCCAATGGCGGGCGGGACGTGTTGGTCGCATGCTGGTTCGAGAATACGCTCGAGCGTATCGACGCCGCGACACTTGCAGTGACCGGAAAGGTCGAGGTCGGCGACGGCCCGCGGGCGTTCGGAGCCTTCATCGTGGAGCGATGAGGGTTTAGTCGCTTCGCCGCCGCGACTGCCACGGCCGCCCGCCGGTTGGTGATGCCGCATGCAACTCCAGTTCTGCGAATATCCGTGCATGCAGGTCGCGTCCTATATCCCTTAGGTGGTGTCGGCGGTCGTGTTGGACGCGCCCTAAGGCGAGAGATTGCGCGTCAACCACGTCACGCAGAATTGCGATGCTCGAGGTCCAGTCGCCACGCTCCCGGCGTATAGTCGGCGCACCAGGACGGCCGCAGCTTTGTTGGCAGACGTGGCGGTTTCCGTTTATGTAGGCCGCGAGTCCGGCCGGTTTGGCGCACCTCGTGCCCTTTCGGGTCCGCCAACCCGGGGCCGTTCAGGGCCGATAAAACAAGCGCCGGCCCGTTCAGGGCCGATAAAATGAGCCGGGACCTACCCGGGCACGAAGGTTCCCGGGCGAGCACGATCCCGGGATTGGAACGAGGAGGAAGACGAGATCATGACGGTTAACCACGGGCGCGCGCTCGATCTGGCAGTGATCGGTCTGGCGACGATCGGCTTGGCGGTGCTTTCTCTTGCACTCACGCCGATCGCGACGCTTGCCGCTGTGACGCCACCGGCCGCCACCGCGATCCTTTTTGATGCAAAGCATCTGTTGAATGTCGGCAAGGGCGAAGCGCTGCGCTACCGATTCCAGCGCACGGTTTCAAATCCGAAGCTGCTCGGCGAACCGTTCTCCGACGACATCAGCGTCGATGTGCTCAATACAGCTCCCGACGAGACACGCGAAGTTTCGGTGCAGGTGTTTTCCGGCGAACGCGCCCGGCGTGAACAGCATATCAACGGCATGACCGGTAATCCGGTGCTCGTCGTCTTTCTCGATCGGGCGGTCAACAACTTCAGCCAACTGGCCGGTGGCAACCGCCCGTATCTCAAGCAGAAGATGAAGATGGCGCTCGATTCAGGGGCCAAGATCGATCCCGTGGTCGTATCGTACAAGGGCGCCAGCCACGACGGCTACAGGATCCGTGTCAGTCCCTATGTCGGCGATGCCAATGCGCTCAAGATGATGGGATACGACGGCGCCTCTTTCGAGATCGTCGTCAGTGAGAAGGTGCCAGGGCATTTCGTACAGTTCTCCTCGGTCTACGAAAGTCCGGTGAAAGACAACCCGCGCCTCGAGGAGCGGATCGTGCTGGATGGCGTGGAAGGAGTGAAGTGATGGGCTGGCAACCGGCATACGCGATGCGTCGCAATGGGCCGTTGCAAGGCGACGGCGGAATAGCGCGCCTTATTGCGCGCTCGACCTTGGTGGCGGTGGCGATCCTTGCATCTTTCGCCATTTCGGCGGGGCGGGCGACCGCGATCGAGGTTCCTGAAAACGATTATCCGACCGCGGCTCGGGCCGACTACGTGTTCGCCTGTCTGCAGGTCAACGGCCAGGATCGCGACACGCTTCTCAAATGCTCGTGCTCGATCGATGTGATCGCGGAAATTCTCCCCTACGCCGAATACGAAGAGGCCGAGACGATCATGTCCGTGATCCAGCGCGGAGGTGAGAACGTGGCCGTGCTGCGTGCGCCGATGTTGCAGGAGAAGGTTACGAACCTGAAACGCGCGCAGGTCGAAGGCGAGTTGCGTTGTTTTTGATGCCGTTCGTGGATGACGTACCGCGAGCGTGATCTCCTTCTTATGCGCTGGTCAGCATCTGGACAATGTGACACCGAACGGTATGGGCCGAACAACAGACGCAACGCAGTAAGGGCGCCCTCACGGACGCCCTTTCGTGTTCTGCCTGCGTGTTGTCGTACTGTCTGGGCGTCAAAGATGGTCCATCCAGGCCCTCAGATCGCGCGCCCCTCGTTGCGGAGACGATCGCTCGCGAGCGCTCAGGATCCAGAGCCCGCCTGGCGCGTCGTGAACGTCTTGCCGTCGGTATCTTTGGCGACCACGGACAGCGTATTATCGCCTGCGGCTGCATACGTGAAGCGAATGTTCGGGTTCTCGGACAGCGATATGCCGCCTGTCATGGTGAACACGATCTCGTCGCCACGCCGCACTTCCATGCTCTCGACGTACTTCGCCGGAATGTAGAGGCCCGTGACCTGGTTCATCTGCATCCCCGAATAATTCGGGTGGCGGATCATGACCTGGGCTTCTTGCGTCAGCGGCGTCTGGTTCGTCTCGAGTGTCCTCAGCTTCATCTTGCCGAGGCCTGCGAGTGCCTCCGCCGCATCCTTGAGCGCGGGAGCCGAGCAGCCACCGGCAGCTTTCACGAATTTGGTGTCCATATGCAGCGCGCCATCGTCCGTTTCGAGCACGGCGCGGACGTTCGAATACATGTCGATGCGCACTCGCGTCGAGATGACGTGCTCGCCGTTGCCGGCTGCGGGACCGAAGGTGAAGGTCGCGGCGAGCGGCATCGGGTTCTTCTCGATGATGAGCGACAGCGATTTGGCACGCGCGCCGATCGATGCCGGAATGCGCAGCGTGATCGGCACGACGGCAGCATCGTCGGCACGATAGGGCGCATCGAGCGTGACGGCGCCGTCAGCCTCGAGGATCGGCTTGGCGCCGTACAGCTCCTTGCGCAACCCAGGCCAAAGATCGTCCTCGTCTGCCACAGACGGAACCGCATTCGCGACAGCCATCAGCCCGGCAACCAGTGCCGCGGCGCCGATACGTTTCAACGTATTCATCGTCGGTATGGAGCGGCTCACGTCCTCGTCCTCCTATCGTCGTCCTCGGGGGCGGCGCGGCGGCACGCACACCTCGACGACGAACGTTGTTTTTGCGGCCGCGGTTTTGGCGCGTCCCACTTCGGTTTTGGTCTCGGCATCTCCCACAATGTAGGCATGCCGCGTCGAAATTGCGCGCCCGCCTTTCGCGGTTCGAAGCCCGGCGGTGAGCAGCGATCCTATATCCGTTTCGCTGAATATGACAGCCCGGACGAGCGAGCGACCAAGCGCTTCGGCTGCCACCGGCCGGCGTTCACTCCCATTCGAGTTCCGCGAACGCGGCCGAGACGTTGCGGCCGTGGAACTCGTCGAAAAGCTCCCAGGCGCCGCGTTCCGACTGTGCCGCCGTGGCAATCGTCTCACGCATCGTGCGCCCGGCCTTGATCGCTTGCCGGACGTCCGATGCGACGGCATCGAGATAGCGGATCACGGGTGTGGCTGCGGGCTGCCAATCCATAGCCGCGGGGCCATGCCCGGGCACAATCTTGCGCGCGGGCTTGGCCCCCATTTCGCCGAGCACGGTGAGCCAACCGCGGATCGATCCGTCGAGCGTCGGGACATGCCCGGCGAAGATCAGATCCCCCAGGAATGCGACATCGGTCTTGCTGTCGCGGATGGTGAGATCGTTGTCGGTGTGCGCGGTCCGGTGCGGTTCGAGGCGCAATTGCCGGCCGCCGAGATCGATCGTGGTCACTGTTTCGATCGGCTGCGTCGGAAGCACAATTTCCGTACTTTCGAAGGCCTCGGCACCCAGAGCATCCCGGTTGTAGGAGAGATATCGTTCCGCCCGCGCCGAAAGGGCCGCCGCGAGCTTGTGATGACCGACGAATTGGACGCCTTCGCCCCTGAATGCGGCGTTGCCGAGCACGTGATCGGGGTGCATGTGCGTGTTGATGACATAGCCGACCGGGCGATCGGTCAGCGCGCGGATCGCGCGCAGCAGCTCAAGGCCGACGCGCGCTGTGCCGCCCGTGTCAACGACAGCGACCGCGGTATCACCGATGATGAAGCCCTTGTTCGATATGTCGCCGCCGTTCGCCGGAGCATAAACGCCATGAGCGCCCGTTGCGACGAAGACGCCGGGTGCGATTTCGACCGGATGAATGTCGGTCCCTTGTGCGCTCGTGGCGGCCGCAGGGGCGCCGGCGAACGCCGCCGCTGCCATCGCGGCTGCCCCGACCAGGAACTGCTGGCGGCTGATCGGTAACGTCCTGAGGGAGACATCGCTGGCGGGGTACAAACTTTTCGACGCAATCATTCTTCTCGTCGCATCCGTGCTGCAGGACGTCAACCCAACCGCCCAATGGCTTTACCGCGTTCGCCGATCGATAGCGCGGCGGAGGATGACGCGGAAGCCGAACAGGGGCCGCCATCTTCTCGATTGGACGGTCGCTGATCGCTGTTGTGAATGCCAATCACAGATTTGCGAAGACGCTTCCCGCCAAGAAAGCACACGCCACCGCGCTAAGTCAGAATTGTTTTCCAGAAATGTCGTGCGGCGCACAAAATCTGCGTGCGGCGCAGCATATGCCAATGAATTGGTCGCGAAAATGGGTCAGGATAATTGTCCTATTGTTTTTCGGGACTTATTCCTGAGTGTCTCCGGTAGATCGAACTAGGACGTTAGTCTTGCGTCGTGTGACAAAAAGTGCCTAGATGCGTCCGGTAGCTGCGACTTCAGGACCCACCGCGACTTTGCGCCCCGGGTTCGTTTCGTAGGTCCGTCGGAGGATAACGAAAAGGACGGTTCTCCAAGTCCTCTCCGCGGCCCGTGACACGCTGACGACAGCTGCCGCTTGCAAGCGTGGCAAGAACCTTAAGGAGGAAGCGCGATGCGCAAAAGTGCACTCACCAGTGCATTGCTCGTCACGACTTTCATCGCTTCGCCAGCCATGGCGAACGATGACGTCGCGAAGCAGATCAGCAACCCGAACCAGTGGGTGCTGCAGACGGGCGACTACTTTAACCAGCGTTATTCGAAACTCGACCAGATCAACAAGAGCAACGTCAAGGATCTGAAGGTCGCGTGGACCTTCTCGACTGGCGTTCTCCGTGGTCACGAAGGGTCTCCCCTCGTGATCGGTGACACGATGTGGGTGCATACCCCCTTCCCGAACATCGTCTATGCCCTCGACCTCAACTCCGAAGGCAAGATCATCTGGAAGTACGAGCCCAAGCAGGATCCGTCCGTTATCCCGGTGATGTGCTGTGACACGGTGAACCGTGGCCTCGCCTACGCCGACGGTAAGATCTTCCTGCATCAGGCCGACACCACGGTCGTCGCGCTCGACGCAAAGTCGGGCAAGGAGATCTGGAAGGCCGTCAACGGCGACCCGAAGAAGGGCGAGACCAACACCGCGACCGTTCTACCGGTCAAGGACAAGGTCATCGTCGGCATCTCGGGCGGCGAGTTCGGTGTGCAGTGCCATGTCACAGCCTACGACATGAACACCGGCAAGAAGGTCTGGCGCGCATACTCGGTCGGTCCGGACGATCAAATCCTGTTCGATCCTGCGAAGACCATGTCGCTCGGCAAGCCGGTCGGCAAGGACTCCTCGCTCAAGACCTGGCAGGGCGATCAGTGGAAGATCGGTGGCGGCTGCACCTGGGGCTGGTACTCGTACGATCCCGAAGTCAACCTGATGTACTACGGATCGGGCAACCCCTCGACCTGGAACCCGGCACAGCGCCCGGGCGACAACAAGTGGTCGATGACCCTGTTCGGTCGTGACGTCGACACCGGTGTGGCCAAGTGGGCCTACCAGATGACGCCGTTCGACGAGTGGGACTATGACGGCATCAACGAGGTCATCCTCGCTGATATCGACGTGAAGGGTAAGGCCCGCAAGGTCGCCGTTCACTTCGACCGTAACGGTCTCGCCTACACCCTCGACCGCCACACCGGCGAACTTCTCGTTGCCGAGAAGTACGACCCGGTCGTGAACTGGACGACGGGCGTCGAGATGGATCCGGCGAAGCCGAACTACGGTCGCCCCTATGTCGTCGACAAGTACTCGACGGCGAAGAACGGTCCGGACGTGAACACGAAGGGCGTTTGCCCTGCGGCTCTCGGCACGAAAGACCAGCAGCCGGCGACCTTCTCGCCGAAGGCAGGCCTCTTCTTTGTCCCGACGAACCACGTCTGCATGGACTACGAACCCTTCAAGGTCTCGTACACGGCTGGTCAGCCCTACGTTGGCGCCACGCTGTCCATGTATCCGGCTCCGAACAGCCATGGCGGCATGGGCAACTTCATTGCCTGGGACGCTGGCAAGGGCAAGATCGTCTGGTCGAAGCCTGAGCCGTTCTCCGTCTGGTCGGGTGCTCTCTCGACCGCTGGCGACGTCGTCTTCTACGGTACCCTCGAGGGCTACCTGAAGGCAGTCGATCCGGCTGACGGCAAGGAATTGTTCAAGTTCAAGACCGCTTCGGGCATCATCGGCAATGTCATGACCTACTCCCACAAGGGTAAGCAGTACATTGCGATCCTGTCTGGCATCGGTGGCTGGGCCGGCATCGGTCTCGCAGCTGGCCTGACGAACCCGAACGATGGTCTGGGCGCAGTCGGCGGCTACGCTGGCCTCAAGAACTACACCGCTCTCGGTGGCGTTCTGACGGTCTTCTCGCTGCCCTAATGGCTTCGGTCGTCTGACCCGACAATGCCGGCGCGGGGTCCCCCCGCGCCGGTTTCCATTGTGATGAGGTCGATGGTTTCCGATACGGTTGGACCGCCAAAGTGTGGCGATGGGCAACGGGCATTGGAAGCAATCGGCTGATGGCGACAATCCGCGCTCGGCAGGCAAATGAAGCGCGACAGAATTGAGTTGGTCCGAGCCGCGGGGCAGAGCACCGGGCCTGGCCGTCCGAGCGGAGTTGGCGCTCACGGCGACGAGGCAGCGACGCCGGCCTGCGCAATCGGTGCCGCCCGACCAGAGGTCGCCTGTCCTGCGGTGGCCAGTCCTGCGGTGGCCAGTCCTGCGGTGGCCAGTATGGTCGTCGCCAGTTCTGCGGTCGGTGTGTGCAACGATCGGTGTGATGCGGGAGAAGGCGATCCGGTGCCGATGTGCCGGTCGAGACAGGCGAGCGCGGGTGTGCCGGCCAAGAGCGTCGGGCTTCACCCGTCAGGCATGCGAGGGTTCGTTTACCAAGGCCAAGGGATGAACGTGACGTCGACAATATTGGCATTCACCACAGTGTGATGAACCATGCGCGTGAACATGGAACCGCGCGTATCCAAGTGCCGTAATGTCGGCATGAAGTTCCATCAGCTTCGGTTTGAGCATAACAAAAGCAGAAACGAATGAGGAAGCGCGTGACGAGACTAGATACCCTTGCGATTTCGGCAGCCGCACTGTTGGCGGGCATGGGGCTGCTCGCAGCCGTTCCGGCTCAGGCCAACGGGCCTGAAATGGTTACGTTGGAAGATGGCTCGAAGACACAGAAAGGCGCCAAGCCGGAAGACGGCAAATGGATGACGCCCGACGGCGATCCGACATATCACGTCAAGCCTGACGGCATCATCGATTGGTATGCCTACTCGGGCTTCCGGCGCTATCACTCGGAATGCCATGTCTGTCATGGCCCCGAGGGCGAGGGTTCGACGTATGCTCCGGCTCTGAAGGAGTCGCTGAAGACGATGAGCTATGGCGATTTCGTCGGCGTGGTCGCCTCTGGCCGGATCGTCCATATGCCGGGTGGCGGCGAGAGCGTCATGCCTGCGCTTGGCGATAACAAGAACGTCATGTGCTACATCGACGATATCTACGTGTACCTGAAGGGCCGCGCGGACGGCGCCATCGGACGCGGTCGCCCAGCTGGACGTGACGAGAAGCCGGCGGCCGCCAAGGAATACGACAAGGCGTGCTTCGGTGAGTAAGTCGTCATTTCTGTTGCTGCTTGCAGCCTTGGCCGGTTTCGGTGCTGTGACAGTCGCCGAAGCCGCCGAGGGGCAGCGTGCCGATCTCGTCAACCGGCGTGTTCTGCGCGTCTGTTCCGATCCCGCCAACATGCCCTTCTCGAACCAGAAGGGTGAGGGCTTCGAAAACAAGATCGCCGATATCGTCGCCGACGAGATGAAGGTGAAGGTCGAGTACACGTGGTTCCCGCAGGCCACGGGTTTCATCCGCCGAACCTTGTTCGCCAAGGCCTGCGACGTGGTCATCGGCTACGCACAGGGCGATGAACTCGTTCTCAATACCAACCACTACTACCGTTCGACGTACGCGATCGTCTACCGCAAGGGGCAAGGGCTCGACGGTGTCGACAGTCTCGATGACGAACGCATCAAGGGTAAGCGGATCGGAATCATCGCCGGCACGCCGCCCGGAGACATCATGGCGCGGCTCGGCCTGATGGGCCACGCCAAGCCCTATTCGCTGATGGTCGACCGTCGGTACGAATCGCCCGCCGAGCGAATGATCGAGGACATACGCTCGGGCGACGTGGCGGCCGGAATACTATGGGGGCCGATCGCCGGCTATTTCGCCGAACGTGGCGGCGAAGACCTCATCGTCAGACCGCTCGTCAAGGAGTCCGTCGGCCCGCGCATGGCCTATCGCATCACCATGGGCGTTCGCCAGGGTGATGACGTCTGGAAGCGTCAGCTCAACGCGATCATCGCGAAACGCCAGGGCGATATCGACAAGGTGCTGATCGACTACGGCGTGCCGCTGCTGGACGAGAACAACAACGAAATTACCGCACCACGGCTTTAGCGCGGGATAGAGAAGGCGGTTTGCTGCATGATCGCGCGCTCGGGCGAACAATCGAGGATGCGGGCATGGCGCGGTCGTCTTTCGACGTCATCCGCAATCGCGCTCCCTGATATGCCTGTGGACCAATCTTACTCCACAGGAGGTTCGCCAGCGGGACTGTTTGCGTCGACGTCACGTCCAGCTTGGCGCGCCGCAGCCCACGCAATCGGCTTGATCACAGGCGTACGGATGGCAGGCGTTCTGCTGTTCGCGGGCGTCTTCATTGTGGCGGGCGCCCACCTGCCGACATCCGCTGGGGCCGCTGACGATCGAGCGAGCGGCCAATCATCGCAAGCGGCCCCCGCTTCGTCTGCTCCATCTCAAAACCCGTCTCAAACTCCGGCATCGGCCGCCCCAGGGTCCAGCGCTGCGAACGCGCAGCCTGCTCCGGCCGTTGCAGCTCATCTCGATCCGCGTCCGCGTGACGTTCCGGAGCCGGATGGCTACCGCATGACCGATTATCGCGCGCCGGTGCCGAAGACACTTGCGCGTGCCCACGTCGTCGACGCTCGCGACGCGGAGGCCCTGCTTGCCAAGGGCGCCGTCTTCATCGACGTCTACCCGCGACCGCCGAAGCCGCCCGGCTTACCGCCGAAGACTGTCTGGCGCAGTCCCAAGCACCAGAGCATCCAGGGCGCGGTATGGCTGCCGAATGTGGGCTACGGAAAGCTCGCCGACGCACCGGAAAGCTATTTCCGCTCCAATCTCATGCGGCTGACGGACGGCGACACAAGCAAGCCATTGGTGTTCTTCTGCCTGCGCGATTGCTGGATGAGCTGGAACGCGGCGAAGCGGGCGCTCGAATGGGGCTATGCCAACGTCACCTGGTTCCCCGACGGCACCGACGGCTGGCAGGAGATCGGCAACGACATCGCCAATGTCGAACCCGAGCCGGGCTCCGACGGCAAGCGTCCCGAATAGCGGGGGCGCACCCGATCGTCGTTTCACATGCGCGCCGCATCGGTGTTCGCATGTCCGACGCCACGACGTCGGCGGACTTCGCCCTCCGCCAAGACGTTTATCAGCGTTGGAAGATCGATCCGCGCAAAGCGGCAACGGATTCTCGGTGTCGCAAGCGCGCCATCTCCCGTTGTCAATTTCGCCAGTCGCATGTTTCAGCCGCGGCTCGCACCGGGTCTCACCCCCAGACGGCCAGCGTCCATCGTCAGCACGCGATCGGCGTAGCGCATGGCGAGTTCGGGCTGATGCAGCGTGCACACCACGCCAAGCCCCGCCGAGCGTGTCAATCCGTGGATCAACTCGAGAACCGAATTGGCCGTTGCCGGATCGAGGCTCGCGACCGGCTCGTCGGCAAGCAGTATCCGGCTTTCCTGGGCAATGGCCCGTGCGATGGCGACGCGCTGCTGCTGTCCGCCCGACAAGGTGTCGGCGCGTTGATGAAACTGGTCCGCGAGCCCGACGGCTGCCAGCGCGTCTCGGCCGCGGGCGATGTCGCGAGGTGCGAAACGGCCTGCCGCGACGCGCCAGAGCGGCGTCGGCCCAAGCCGTCCCGACAGTACGTTTTCGAGCGCTGAGCGCCGCCTTATGAGATTGAACTGCTGGAAGACGACGCCGATGTCGCGCCGCGCCGCTGCCAGCTTGCGGCCGCGCAGGTGATGGAAGGGGCGGCCGGCAAGATGGATCTCGCCG
Organism: Hyphomicrobiaceae bacterium; assembly: GCA_020442185.1. Lineage (GTDB taxonomy): Bacteria > Pseudomonadota > Alphaproteobacteria > Rhizobiales > Hyphomicrobiaceae > JAEUMD01. The sequence goes on along the minus strand of JAGRKS010000098.1, from coordinate 16,158 downwards.
GCGTCGGGTTCCGTCAGCCGCGTCAGGCAGCGAAACAACGTCGATTTTCCCGATCCGCTTGGCCCTAGAACGGCGACGAACTCGCCGGCTGCAACCTCGATCTTGGCGTCGACGAGGGCTTGGACTGTGCCGTACCGTTTCGAAAGGCCTGCGGTGGCGAGGAGTGGGCGTGTCATGTCAGTCTCCGCCTGAGCCATGCGCTGAGACTGTCGATGGCGGTGACCATCGCCAGAATGATGAGCAGGATCGTGAAGACGCGATCGAACAGCAGCAGATCGACACTGTTCTTGAGCTCCTGGCCGATGCCGCCGGCACCGACGATTCCGAGCACCGTCGAGGCGCGCACGTTGAACTCCCACATGTAGAGCAGGATCGACGTTAGCGACGGCATGACGTCGGGCAGCAGTGCGTGCACGACGACCTTCAATCGGCTCGCCCCCGTCATCAGCGCGGCCTCACTCGGTCCGGGCTCGACGGCCTCGATCGCCTCGGACCACAGCTTTGCGATCGAGCCGGCGGTATGCAGGGCGATGCCGAGAACGCCGGCGAAGGGACCGAGCCCCACGGCTGCGACGAAGATGAGCGCGAAGACGAAGGCGTCGATGCCCCGCAGCGTGTTGAGAAAGAAGCGGGCCGGATAATAGAGCCATGGCGCGGGCGAGACGTTGCGTGCCGCGAGCAGGCACAGCGGCACGGCAATGACTGCGCCGAACGAGACACCGACCGTCGCCATCGCCAGCGTCTCGGCGGCGCGGTAGAGCAACGTGTCGAGTTCGCTCAGATCGGGAGGCCAGGCGCGGGCTGCCCAGGCCGCGAGGCGCGGCAGCCCGTCCCACAGCCGCGCAAGGCTGACGTCCGCGACGTCGAGGGCTGCCGCATAGACGACAGCGCCGACAACGAGCAAGGCCCAGAAGCCCAGTCGCTCTTTGAAGCTGCGCCGCAAGGGAATGGCAGGAAGGGGCCGGCCGGCTGCCGCGCGCCGGGGTATTTGCCCCGACGCCGGGCGAGCCGTCGCGCCGGTCGATGGTTCGGGTGTGGCGAGGTCACCCATGCCTGTTTACGGCTTCGGCTTGACGCGGCCGACGGCGATGCCGGCATCCTCGACGAGCTTGTAGCTTGCATGGTCTGCCTTCACCCAGCCGGTATAGTGGCGCGGCATCAGGGTTTTTGCCTGCTCCTCGGTGATTGCGAGCACGGCATCCTGCAGCTTCTTCTTGAGTTCGGCATCGAAGCCGCGGCGCACGACGAGCGGGTCGTTGGGCAGCGGGTTGGACGTCCAGACGATGTCGGCGTCGCCGCGCTTGACGACGCCGCGCTCGATCATGGCATTGAAGTTGCGATCGTAGTCTGAGGCGAGATCGACCTGTCCGCTGGTCACGGCCGTCACGTTGGCTGCATGGGATGCGCCGTCGCGATATTTGAAGAACGTTTTCGGATCGATGCCGCGCATCATGAGGTCGTGCGTCGGTATCAGCCAACCCGACGTCGAGCCGACATCGGCAAGCGACAGCCTCATGCCCTTCGCATCGTCAGGCCATTTCGCGATTGCGAGCCCCGGACGGGCGAGGATGATGGCATGGTAAGACGGCTTGCCGTCGTACTTGACGGTGGCGATGGCCTCGGCGCCGCCTTCGTGATGCGCCAGTACGTAACCCCAGGGTCCCATCCACGCGACATCGGCGAGACCGTTGGCCAGCGCGATCGAGATGCCGGCCCAATCGTTGGTGACGACAAGCTCATAGGGTCGCCCGAGCGCGTCGGCGAGATGCTTGAAGAACGGTTCGTAGGCCTTGCGCGTATCGCTCGGTGTCGGCTGGAACGGTCCGACCGCGAACCGCAGCTTCTCCTCGGCCTCGGCAGGCACGGGTGAAGCGAAGAGTGACACAGTTGCGACCATGATGGCACCGAAGCCCGCGACGACTGAGCGGCGTGTCAGCGATGCACGTCGCCTCGATTGGCGGGGGGAGCGGTAATCGTGGAGCATGAGTGATCCTTGGATTGCATCGAGTGAGCGCCTCGGGTCGTCAGTAGTATGGCAACCGCGGCGCCTTGTCTTATCACGTGTTTTCGATGTGCTGCCGCGTTTCGATCACGTCATTTTTATTTTCCGGCGATCGCGCGTGCGTCCAGCGTTCTTGTTCGTGCAATTGCTTCGTGCAATTGCCGACCATTACGTCAACGTCGCAATGAAAGCGTTTCAATGACAGCCTCCGCGCCGAACTTCCCATATTGTATCGAGGCCAGCGGTCCGGTGCTCGTCTTCGGTGGACCCTACAGCAATCTTGAGGCGACACGAGCCGTCCTGGCCGAAGCGGCGCACCTCGCGATTCCACCGGATCGCGTCATTTGCACCGGCGATATCGTCGCTTATTGCGGTTCTCCCGTCGAAACGATCGATCTCGTCCGCGCGAGTGGAATTCACGTCCTGATGGGCAACTGCGACGAACAAGTGGGCAATGGCGCCGACGATTGCGGTTGTGGGTTTCCCGCTGGCGGTCAGTGCGATCTTCTGTCGGCAGCGTGGTTTGCGTATGCCTCGGCGCGTATCGACAGGCTAGCCCGGCTTTGGCTTTCCGGGCGTCCCCGCACGATCGAGCTTCTGATCGGAGACGCCCGCCTCCGTGTCATTCACGGCAGCGTTTCGACGATCAACGCATTCGTGTTCGCTGCGACGCCGCGAGACTTGAAGCGCGGCGAGCTGGCGTTGGCGGGTGAAGCGGACGGCGTCATCGGTGGACATTCAGGTCTGCCGTTCACCGAGATCGTCGATGGCAGGCTATGGCACAACGCAGGCGTCGTCGGCATGCCGGCGAACGACGGTACGCCGCGCGTATGGTTCAGCGTACTCGATCCCGAGCCGGACGGATTGCGGATCGAGCACAGGGCGCTCTCCTACGATCACGCAGCCGCGGGCGCGGCGATGCTGGCGGCCGGGCTGCCTGATCCATATCGTATCGCGTTGTCGACCGGCATCTGGCCCAACTGCGACGTGCTGCCGGCGGGAGACGCATGTCGCCAGGGCCAATTCCTTACGGAGGGTGTCGTCAAGTGGCGACATCAGCGGGCGAGGGGACGCGCGGCGATGCGCGAGGGGATGTCGGAAATGTGCGGGGTGATGTGGCCCGAGCCCCATATCAACCCGCTGACCGCCGCCGCGGGCTGACGCTCCTGCAGCATCGGGTCGGCTCGCGCATGCCGGCACATGGCGCGGCCGCTGCAGAGGGGGACTTGCCGCAGCGAGACATGCCGAGGCTTCGTCAGTTGCTCATGAGATTGCGTATGGCCTGGGACGCTGCAAACAGCCGCTGCTCGATCAATACAGGCACCTCGCAGGCGACGGGAATGTTCTGCTGCCGCTCCTGGAAGACGCGCGCGTCCCAATCATATCGCTGTTGCGCATCGAGCAGATCGGAGGTCAGCGATGGATCCGCCTCGGCCTTCTTCTGGAGCGCGGCGAGCGCGGTGCTCTCTTCCTCGAGCTTCTTGGAGCGCGCGACCTGCCGCTCCTGGAAGCGCTCGATGCCGTCGAGGATGACGGACCGACGCTTGTTGATGGCATCGAGGACCGCCGCGAACAGCTCTGTCAGCTTCGCGTCGCGTTTCGTCTCCGGATAGCTCTCGGAAAAAGATTTGAGCGCCTTCTCGACATCTTCCATCGGTATGCGGCGTGTGATGACGACCTGGACCATTTTGCGGATCGCGTCGTCGTTCGATGGGGCACCTTCCGCGGCGACGGGCGGGCCGTCCCACACTTGCGCTGCGGTCAAGACAGGCTGCTTGTGCTGGACGCAGGGCCACTCTGCGTAGCTGTGATGGAGACCGTTACCGTCGGCGGTTGCTGCCTGGTTCGACTGGCTTGACTGGCTTGGCGCATCGGCGGCGCTTGCCGAGAACGGAGCGCCGGCTGCGAGCAACGCCGCGACGATGAATGCCGTGGCGCGCGGCCGCTGTCCGTTCGTTCTCGAAGCAGAGGTCCGGGGGTAACGGAGCTGCCATCCGATTGCGGAAATGTCGTTCGATCTCATGCAACTTGGCTCCTGCGATTTGCGACCTAACCGCCCGGGCCGCCGCGCCGGGCAATCAGGCCCTTCGACGGGTTATAGGCGAAGATCGCCGCACCGAGGAACACGATCGTGCAGCCGACGACGACCGCGAGCGAGGACCAGTCGATCTGTCCGTAGAGCGCGAAGCGGATCAACTCTACGGCGTGCGTGAACGGGTTGATGCGGCAGATCTCATAAAGCAGCGGACTCGATTCCTTAACGCGCCAAAGGGGGTAGAGCGCGGACGAGGCGAAGAACATCGGGAAGATGACGAAATTCATGACGCCGGCGAAATTCTCGAGCTGGCGGATGACCGACGACATGAACAAGGCGAGCGAACCGAGCATCAGCCCCGCGAGAATGAGCGCCGGCAGCACGGTGACATAGCCGATCAGCGGCGGCTCGATTTCCCAGAAGTAGGCAATCCCGAGGAAGACGTAGACCTGCAGAAGCGAAACCGCGACACCGCCGACGAGCTTGGAAATCAGCAGATACGATCGCGGGAACGGGCTGACGAGCAGGGTACGCATGGCGCCGGTTTCGCGGTCGTAGACCATCGATAGCGACGACTGCATCGCATTGAACAACTGGATCATGCCGACGAGGCCGGGCGTTACGAAGACCTCGTAGAGAACGTAGGATTCGTAGGGCGGGATGATGGAGATGCCGAGGACCTGCCGGAAGCCGGCCGCGAAGATGAACAGCCAGACGAGTGGCCGGACGAGCGCTGAAAGGAACCGCTCGCGCTGATGCAGGAAGCGCAACACCTCGCGCCAGACGATGCCACGGAAGCAGACGATGTAGGCGCCGAGCCCGAGCCGTTGCGTCGCCTCGACGGGGGCGGCTGACGGTCTCGCGGTGCCAAGACTATCGACACTCATGCCGCTGCCATCTCCTCGTCGGTGCCGGTCAAACGGCGGAATGCGGATCTGAGGTCGCTTACCTCGGCGGCTTCGAGCATGCCCGCCACCGATCCGGTGTAGAGGATCCGCCCCTTGTGCAGCAGTACGATATTGTCGCTCGATGAGATTTCATCGATCAGGTGGGTGGCCCAGAGTACGCCAAGTCCCCGTTGCGTGACGAGCGAGCGGACGATCTCGAGCACGCTCTCGCGCGAGCCGATGTCGAGACCGACCGTCGGTTCGTCGAGCAATAGCAGATTGGGCCGGTGGAGCAGCGACCGCGCGATCTCGACGCGACGCGCCTGCCCACCTGAGAGGTTGCGAACCCGGTCGCCGCCACGTTCGGTGAGCTGCACCGTTTCCAGCGCTTCGATCGCGCGGCGACGCGCCTCGCGCGGGGGGATGCCGTGCAGCGCCGCATGGTAGAGCAGGTTCTGGGAAAGCGTCAGGTCGCTGTCGAGCGTGCGGCTTTGGAAGACGACGCCGAGCTGCTGCAAGGCGAGCGATGGGCTGCGGCGGACATCGTGCCCCTGAATGCGGATATCGCCGCTGACGTTGTCGTAGAGGCGGGTAACAAGGGAAAACAAGGTCGACTTGCCGGCGCCGTTGAGGCCGAGAAGCACCGAGAAGCTGGCATGCGGAACCGTCAGCGACACGTTGTCGAGGACGGTCTTGTCGCCGAAGGCATGGCTGACGCCGTCGACGACGAGGGCCGGCGTGACGTCGTGTCCGGCTGAATGTTCACGCGTGGGCATCGCAGGCCTTCATTGTTGCCTCGTGGCGATTTTCATAGCAGCGGTCGGTCGGAGCACCAACCACGGCTCTTTGATGCGACGCCCTTGCTGGCGGAGCGCCTGTCCTGGATGGGGTCGGCATCAGAAGGGTGCAGCGACGACACCCCAGGGATAGCGGCCGACCTTGATCGACTTGACCGCGCGCTGGCGATTGACATCGATCACCGTCACGTCGTTCGAGGTGCCATTCGTTGTGAACAGCAGTTTATCGTCAGGCGTTAGCGCAAGCTGCCAGACGCGCTGGCCGACGAGGACGTACTTGACGACCTCGAATGTCTTGGCATCGACGATGGCGACGCGGTTCGATGGGCCGAGTGCTACGAATGCCCACTTGCCGTCCTTCGTCATGCGCACGCCGACAGGCTGGATCGCGTCCGGCGTGATGCCCTGGATTTCGAACTTGATCTTGGCGAGCTGCTTGCGGGTGGCGGCCTCGAGCACGGTGACGGTTCCGCCGATCTCGGAGCTGACCCAGACCTGGGACCCGTCGGCGGTGAACTCGGCGACGCGGGGGCGGGTGTCGACCAGCACGTTGTCGAAGATCTCGTTCGTCTCGGTGTTGATGAAATGCGCCATGTTGGTCGTCTCGGAGGTGTTGACCAGCACCTTTCCGTCGGGGCTCATGCCCATGCCCTCGGGTTCGACGCCAACCGGGATCTCGACGAGGATCTTGTCGCTATGAATGTCGACGACGGTGACGAGATTGTCGTCCTCGTTGGCGATGTAGAGCGGGTTGCCGGAAGGGTGGAAGGCGAAGAGTTCGGGGTCAGGGCCTGACGGCAAATTCTTGACATGCTCGTAGGTCTTGGAATCGAACACTTCGATCCGGTTGTCGTCGCTGGTGCATACGAGAAGCCACTTGGTGTCCTTTGTCAGCGTGATGCCGCGCGGCCGGGCACCGGTCTTGATCGTGTGGACGACGGCGAGTGTCTCGCTGTCGATGACGGAGACGGTGTTCTCCTTCTCGTTCGACACGAACACCTTATAGGCAGCTGCCGGTGTGGCCGCAGCCGCCATCATGGCGAGGCCGGCCAGCAGGGCCGCGAATATTCCCACGTTTTTCGTCTGTCTCACGCTTGCTCTCCAGAATCTTTTCGTATCGCTCAATCGGTGTCGCGGATGGTGCTCGCCGAGCACGGATGATCGAGCGGTTCACAAGAACGACGGCGCCGGGACGATCCGCCTTTTCACCCGCACCGTCATTTTTTGTACGCGGTGCATTTAGTTTCGGGCTTGTCGATGCCGAGCGTATCGAGTTCGGAATACTGGTGCAGGAATTCCGGCTGCGGCGACACGGTGACATGCAACTTGGCGGTGGTGACCAGCAGCGGCTGGCGCAACTGGCCGTTCCAATCGCGATAGGTGAGTTTGCGGCCCTTGAATGCCGCGATTTCGAATTCGGGCGTGAGCATGTAGGAAATGAGTGTAAGAGGGTCGCCCGAGCGCTTGCGCGTCGCCGCCTCGCCGACGGAGCGCACCGCCGTCCAGACATCGTAGTCGAGCGCCGTCATGTTGCGGTTGTTGAGCCGCTTGAAGCGGTTCTGGAACTGCGTGCCGCCCCAAAGTTCCACTGCCGGATGCCAGGACGTCGCATAAAGTCCCGCCGTGCCGATCACCGGCCGCGGTTCCCAGGTGCGATAGGGGAAATAGTCGCCGAACACTTCGGCTTCGTCGGAAACCACGACGACATCGTGCTCGGCTGCGTTCTGCAGGAAGGAGGGGATTTGCTGCTGGATCTGCTCGAAGCCGCCATCGGCGCGGCGGCTGCCGACTTCATATTTGAATTCGCGCTCCTCGACGATCTTCATTCCGAAGCGCTTGGCCGAGCGTCTCATCGCTTCGGCATAGAGCTTGTCCTCGGGGCGTTCGCCGACAATCAGATACCATCGCCGCCACCGCTTGACGGCCATGTATTGCGCCAGCGCATCCGAGAGCATCGAGCGTGAGGGTGCGCTGTGCTTGACGTTTGCGCGGCAGTCCTCTTCGCGCAACCGGTCGTCGGGTGCTCCGGCGTTGAAGATGACGGCCGGCTTGCCGGCGAGGGCGTCCGCCAGTTTGAGCAACGTGTCAGGTGCGACGTCGGCGACGACGAACCCGGCGCCGGCACTCACCTTCGCGGTGACCGCGGCGATGAGGGCTGCCGGGTCCGCATTCTCCACAACGTCGAGCACGAACGCCTGCTTCATGAAGCGGCCCGTGGTGTTGTTGTCGTCGATCGCGAGCTTGGCGCCGCCAAGGCCGTCGTCGGCGGGGCGCTGATCGAGGAGCGACAATGGCGGCAGCCGGTCGATACGCTCGCGCGCCAGGATGATCGGGATGGTCACGACACCAGGCTTTGCCGTCGCGGATGCTTCGGGGGCCGCGGGCGCAGCACCACCGGCGGATGCGAGAGGCATTGAAGCGAACGCGACCGCGGCCGTCGCCGCGAAAGCGAGCAACAACCGGTAAAGGGCAGACGCGGTGCGCTCTGTTCGGGTGAGACTTCCGTCTGTCATGACTGCTTCTCCCCGAGACGCCGTCCCCGATCCCGGTGCCCGCCCGGCGTCCCATGCGCCCTTGCCGGTCGCGCGATGTCGCGCCCGGACATCTCCCGGTGAGCGATGTCTCGGCTGGTGACCGTACGGCGAGGTTACTCCCGGCATGCGTTCACATCTCCCAGTGGCTTCATTTTGTGTGTAACATAGTTACAATACGCCGGGGGACAAGCGCAAAACGAAGGTGTATACCGCCGGGAACGCCCCCGAGGGTCAACGAATGGCCGCGCAGAGACAGGGTGCCAGAACGCCTTCAGTCTCGAGCGATCCAATGCTTGGGCGAAATCGTTCGCGACACCGGAACGAGGCGGATGCGGGCGTCGTCGCCAGTGAAAGCGAAAAGGTCGACGCCGCAGAACTCGGGCGCCTCCGGTCACCGGATGAAGTCGGAGTAGATGCGAATGAAGGACGCCGCAATGACGCTTGAGACAGACATTATGGACAAGGCGGACCCGGCGGCGCGTCGTAGTTGTGCGGGCCTTCGGGATGGCAGGGAAGGCAGCGCGCGGGCGCTTGCCAGTCACCGCGGCCTGGCTGCCCTTGCCGCCGCGGCCATCCTGGTCTCATCGATCACATTTGCGTCAGCAGCCGGGGCCGCGCCGCGGTTGATCTTCTTTCCGTTCGAGATGATCGATGCGACGCAGAATGCTTCGATGTACGGAATGGGCGGGCCGATGGGGCTGCCGACCGGCCCGTCGGACGTCGAGACCGAGCGCCTTGCGACGATCTCTGCGGCACTTGCCAAGCGGATCGCCGCGGATGGGCGCTACGAACTGGTACCGCAAGCGATGTTCGCGGCGGATCTCGCGGAAAAAGCACCGATCAGCAAATGCAATGGCTGCGAGGACGACATCGCCACGAAAGCAGGCGCTGAGTTTGCCCTGATCGCCACCGTCGAGAAGCTTTCCGATCTGCTTTTCAACTTCAACCTTTACCTGCGCGATGTTAAGGCACAAAAACTGACATCCGTGATGTCGACCACAATCCAGGGCAGCACGGACGAGGCATGGCTGCGCGGCATACGCTACCTCGCCGAGCGCAAACTGCTGACCGCCGGAGACGCTAAATGATCGACCGACGAAAATTCGTCTCCATTTCGGGAGCCGCGGTGACGGCCGCGATGCTGCGACCGTTCGCCGACGCGCACGCCGCAGCCGGCTCGCTCAGGCTCGCATCGCTGAAGTTCGGATCGCTGAACTGGCTGCTCGAGACGATCAAGGCCGAGAAGCTGGCGGAGCGGGCCGGCGTCGGCATCGAGACAATCGAGGTCGCGACCAACCAGGCTGGGCCGATCGCGCTGCTGTCGGGTGATGCCGATGTCATCGTCAGCGATTGGACGTGGGCGATGCGCCAGCGCAGCCTTGGCCAGAAATTGCTGTTCCGTCCCTATTCGTCCTCGCTCGGCTCGATCATGGTGAAGAAGGACGGGCCGATCACGTCGCTCAAGGACCTCGAGGGCAAGCGGTTGGGTGTGGCCGGGTCGGCAATCGACAAGAGCTGGATCGTGCTGCGCGCCTATTCGCGCAGTGTTCTCGGCCGCGACATCGCGGAGATGGTCGAGCCTGTCTTCGGCGCCGCGCCGCTCGTCGCCGAGGAATTGCGCAACGGCCGGCTCGATGCGTGTTTGAATTTCTGGACCTTCGCCGCGCGCCTCGAGGGTGCCGGCTTCAAGCCGCTGCTGGCGGTCGACGACATGTTCCAGAAGCTCGGGATCGAACCGGCGCCGCCGCTCGTCGGCTTTGTCTGGCGGGAAGAGACGTCGGTCAAGAAGGCTGCCGAACTTAAGGCGCTGTTCGAGGCGGTCGACGCCGGCAACACCGTGCTCGCGACGTCGGAGGAGGCATTCGACCGGATCCGGCCGTTGATGCGGGCGAAGACGGATCCCGAGTTCTTCGCCCTCAAGGCCTATTATCGCGCCGGCATACCGAAGCCCTGGAGCGATGCGCACACCGCCGCCGCCAAGAGACTGTTCGATCTTCTCGTCGAGCAGGGCGGCAAGGAGCTGATCGGCAGCACCACATTCGATGCAAAGCTGTTCGATGGCGCTCGAAAGCAATAAGGCATTGCTCAAACCAGGCTTCGTCGACCTGGCGCGCCGCTCCCGGCTGGTGTGGTCGCTCGGATCGCTCCTGGCATTGCTTGGCGTCTGGCAGATCGCGGCACTCGTCATCGCGAGCCGTGTCTTTCCATCGCCGCTGGTCGTCCTCGAGGCCGTGCATATCGAGTTCGAGAGCGGACAGCTGCTTCTCCATGTCGGGGCAACGCTGGCGCGCGTCGTCGTCAGCTTCGTGCTCGCGATGCTGATCGGTTCCGCGATCGGACTGGCGCTTGGCCGGCTGAAGGTGGCGGACCGCTTCTTCGACAGCTGGCTGATCTTCTTCCTCAACCTGCCGGCTTTGGTCATCATCATCTTGTGCTACGTCTGGTTCGGTCTGACGGAAGTTGCCGCGATCACGGCGGTTGCGATCAACAAGATTCCGAACGTCGCGGTCACGGTCCGCGAGGGTGCGCGCAGTCTGTCGCGCGACCTCTCGGAGATGGCGGTCATGTACCGGTTCGGATGGTGGCGGACGCTGCGCCACGTCACGCTGCCGCAACTCGCGCCGTTCTTTGCGGCGGCGGCCCGTTCGGGGCTGTCACTCGTGTGGAAGATCGTGCTTGTCGTCGAGCTGCTCGGCCGCTCCAACGGCGTCGGCCATCAACTCCACGTCGCCTTCCAGCTCTTCGACGTGCCGATGATCCTGGCCTATGCGGTTGCCTTCATCGTCGTCGTCCAGATCATCGAGGTCGGTATCCTTCAGCCGCTCGAGGCGCGCGCCAACAGGTGGCGTCGATGACGACGGTGGTGAAAGTCAATCTCGGCGGCAAGACCTGGCCGGCCGTCGCCGGCCGTGCACCGCAACCGGTGCTCGGGCCGATCGATCTCGCTGTCCAGGCCGGATCGTTCGTGATCCTGACAGGCCCGTCCGGCTGCGGAAAATCGACCTTGCTCAACATCATCGCTGGCCTCGATCGCGACTATGCCGGCCGTGTCGTCTTCGATCCCCCGGAGCAGGCCGTAACCTACATATTCCAGAGCCCGCGCCTGCTGCCATGGCGCACCGTATTCGAGAATGTTGCGCTGGCGCTTCCCGATGGCGATCCACGTGTCGCCTCGATCCCGGATCTTTTGACGCGCGTCGGGCTCGACGGAGCAGCCGACGTCTATCCCGAGCGGCTTTCGCTCGGCATGCAGCGGCGGGTGGCGCTGGCCCGTGGTTTCGTTGGCGAGCCCGATCTGCTGCTGATGGACGAGCCGTTCGTTTCGCTCGACGATCCGACAGCACGTGATCTGCGTGCATTGCTGATCGACTTGTGGTCGCGACGGCCGACGACTGTCCTGTTCGTGACCCACGATAGAACAGAAGCCGTGACGCTCGGTACGCGAATCTTGCGCATGGGCGGCACGCCTGCGACAGTCCTCGAGGATGCCCAAGTTGGACTGGCGCCGAGTGACCGCGCCGATCGCAACCTGGTGCGCAACGAGCAGCAGCGGATTTTCGGCGCGACGTGACAGCGATTGAAACAGTGACCTCGATGGAAGCCGTGAGCCCAGGTTTCAGCTGGTCACGGGCCGCCCGTCCCCGATTTCTCGCCAGTGTGACGTCCGCCGCCGAGGCGGATATCGCCGCGGCAGCCGGCGCGGACGTGATCGACGCAAAGAACGCCGCCGATGGCGCGCTGGGCGCTCTACCCGTCGCCGCCGTCCGGGACATCCGGCGCGTGTTGCCGCCCGGCCTGACGCTCAGCGCGACCACGGGCAATTTGACCATCGATCAGCCGGACGCGATCCTGGCTCAGGTTGCCGCGATGTCGGCCGCGGGAGCGGATCTCGTAAAGGTCGGCTTCTTTCCTCCGGGCGATGGCCTCGAATTCTTGGCGCACCTGACGCGGTCCCCAGTGGCATCCGGGCGGCGCGTCGCCGTCCTGCTCGCCGATCGCGATCCGGACGTTTCGCTGATCGCGCGGCTGCCTGCGGCGGGCTTTGTGGGCGTCATGCTGGACACCGCCGACAAGCGCTCGGGTGCACTCACGGATGTCGCAACGCGGGCCCAACTCCAGTCGTTCGTTGCGGCAGCGAGAGCCGCGCACATGTTCGTGGGGCTTGCAGGCGCGCTTCGCCTCCGGCATATCCCTGAGATCGCAGAGCTCGATCCCGATATCATCGGGTTTCGCGGCGCGTTATGCTCGGGCAACGAACGCGAGCGTGGGATCGATCGGGATAGCGTGCTCGCCGTGCGCCGCGCGATCGGCGCAGTTTCGGGCGACAGGTTTGCTCGGGACAAGACGATAGGCGCTCGGGACAAGATGACAGGCCGGTGAAACCGGCTGGGAGGACCACCGGTCATGACGGACATGACGATACTTGCAAGCCGCGCCGTGCAACGCCAGCGCGATCCCGACACGCCGCGCGACCGCATCTTCGTGCGCGATCTCGTCCTGCCGATCCACATCGGCGTCTACGACGAGGAACAGGGGGTGACCCAGAAGGTTGGCTTCACCGTCGAGGCCGAACTCGGTCAATCGGGTCTGGCGCTACACGACGAGATTGCGGAAGTCCCCTCTTATGATGATATCCTGAAAGGCATCCGAGCAATCGTCGATGCCGGACACATCAATCTGGTCGAGACGCTGGCGGAGAAGATCGCCGCCCATTGCCTCGCGGACGCGCGCATCGCAAGCGTCAGGGTGCGCATTGAAAAGCTGGAGCGTGGTCCGGCGGCCGTCGGTGTCGAGATCGTCCGCCCATTGAGACGTGAGAGAGAGTGACTGCCATCGCTGATAGCCGCGAGCGTCGCAAGGTGTCGCCTGTCGTCGTGAAGATCGGCGGATCGTTGATCAGTGGAAAGCGACTGCAGGGCATCGTCGCGACGATTGCCCGGGCGCGCCGCCCGGTTGTCGTTGTGCCGGGAGGCGGCGGCTTCGCCGACGAGGTGCGTCATGTCCAGGCACACCACGACGTGTCGGATCGGGCGGCGCACACGATGGCCATCCTCGCCATGCACCAGATGGGCGTAATGCTGCAGGACATGCAAGTGCGTTTCGTCGCCGTCGAGACGCTGGCCGAGATCCGTCAGGCGCTGGCGGCAAACCGCATTCCGGTCTGGCTGCCGTTGCGTCTGAGCGTGGCCGACACCAAGATACCAGCCGACTGGTCGGTTACATCCGATGGTCTGGCCGCTCGTCTTGCCGAGCGGCTGCGGCTTCAGGCCGTCTATCTCGTCAAGTCGCGCTGCGTCATCGACGGACCCTCGGCGGCGGAACTTGCGGCCGACGGCATCGTCGATCGGACGTTCGCCGACGTGGTCGAGCGCGCACGGCTTTCCTTCCGCATCTTCGGCCCGGGCGAGGAGGCCGATCTGGCGCGCGCCTGCCTGGCGTCGCCAGTGGCACCGCACCCGTCGGCACTGCGCCGCACGGGCGGGCGTGCAGAACGCGCGCGCCGCGGCGCCCGCCGCCTTGCCGCCGGCACCGGCAACATGCCGTCGCCGCGCGGCTGACCGTCACGCAGGCTCAATACTGACGCGGCTGCCACGGACCAGGCGCGGCCGTCCGAGGACCGAGGTCATGGCCGAGAAGTTGCTGTTTCTGACCGGCCGGCTCGCCGAGGAGCGGCTCGCGAAAACGCTTCATGATGCGGGGCTCGCCGACGGGGCCTGGTCGGTCGCGAACATCGGCATCAAGGTTGCCGCCCTGATGACGGAAGCGATCGTCAAGAACCGCCTTTCGTCGCTCGAAGGCGCCGACCGCGTGATCGTGCCTGGGCGTTCGCGCATGGATTTGGCGTCGCTCACCGAGCATTTCGGCGTGCCCTTCGTGCGCGGACCCGATGAGATCATCGATATTCCGCAGTATCTCGGACGCGGCGGCAAGCCACCTGATTTTTCGCGCCACGACCTCAGGATCTTCGCGGAAATCGTCGAAGCCCCGAACTTCACTGTCGATCAGCTCGTGGCGCGGGCGCTGCGTGACCAGGCGGCCGGTGCCGATGTCGTCGATATTGGCTGCCAGCCCGATACGCCGTTCCCCCACCTCGAGCAGACGATCACTGCCCTGAAACGCGAAGGTCTGACCGTCAGTGTCGACAGCGGCGACCCGGCCGAACTCGAGCGTGGTGCCAAGGCCGGCGCCGATTTCGTTTTGAGCCTCGACGAAGCGACCATAGGGGCCATTGCCGGAACCGCCTCAGTGCCGATCCTCGTGCCGAGACCGCATGGCGATCTCGCATCGTTGTTGCGCGCCATCGACATGGCGGCGGCGAAGGGCATCGCCCACATTGCCGATCCCGTACTCGATCCGATCCACTTCGGATTCACGGCATCCCTCGAGCGGTATGCGGAGCTGCGCCGTTTGCGTCCCGATGTCGAAATCTTGATGGGCACCGGCAACCTGACCGAACTAACGGATGCCGACAGCCAGGGCGTGACGGCCATGCTCGCCGGCATTTGCTCCGAATTGCGCATCCGCAACGTCCTTATCGTGCAGGTGTCGCCGCACACCCGCCGCACGATCGAGGAGCACGATGCCGCGCGCCGCCTGATGTACCGCGCGCATGACGACGGTGCGCTGCCCAAGGGTTACGGCGGCGGACTGTTGTCGTTGCACGAGCTGACGCCGTTTCCGCAAGACCCCGCCGCCATCGCCCAGAGCGCCGCCGCGGTGCGCGATCTCAATTTCCGCATCGAAGCATCGACGGATGGCGTCCACATCTACAATCGCGACGGTCATCACACATCCGTCTCGCCGCTCGACCTCTATCCGCGGCTGGCGGTCGACGACGACGCTTCGCACGCGTTCTATCTTGGCTATGAATTGGCCAAGGCGGAGGTGGCCTGGCGGCTGGGCAAGCGCTACGTTCAAGATCAACCGCTCGATTGGGGCGTGGCGGCGGACAAGGCAGCCGAGGATCTGACGCGCCACGCTCTCGAGGGCGAGACGCTGAAGGCCAAAGCGAAGTCGCAGGCGTTGGAGCGAGAAGTACGCCGGGCAGCCGCCGACGAGCGACATGTGGCGCGCGGCACGCAGGCCGATACGCCTGAGCGCGCGAGCGACGCAGCGGGCGTCGGCGATCGCCTGGGCGACAAGCCGGATGGCGTCAAGCGCATCGGTCGCAAGCGCCAGGACGGCAAGCCGAAGCCGGCCTAGGCTTTCGCGTCCGCCGCCAATCAACGAACCAGGGAAAACCCAATGCCTTTCATCGTCGAGACCATCGTGACGACCCGGAGCCTCGATGGGGACGTCCACATCGCGCCGTTGGGGCTGATCCAGGACGGGCAATCGTGGATCATCGCGCCGTTCAAGCCGTCGCGCACGCTCGACAACCTGCTCGTCAGCGGTGTCGCGATCGCCAACCACACCGACGACGTCCGCCTGTTCGCCGGCTGTGTGACGGGCCGGCGCGACTGGCCGCTGAAACGCGCCGAACGCGGCGATGGCGCCGTGCTGGAGGCGGCCGCATCACATTGGGAACTGAAGGTTGATTCCGTCGAGGACGACGACATGAGGCCGCGTTTCCGCTGTCGCGTGGTTCATGAGGCGAACCACCGTGTCTGGGCCGGGTACAACCGCGCGCAGGCGGCCGTCATCGAGGCCGCTGTTCTCGCGACACGCCTCAAAATGCTGCCGCCCGAGAAGGTCGAGACGGAACTCGCCTATCATCAGATCGCGATCTCGAAGACGGCTGGCCCGCGCGAAGAGGAAGCCTGGGGCTGGTTGATGGAGAAGTTCGACGCATGGCGGGCCGGCGATCCAAACGCAGCGGCCAAGGCTTGATCTTCTTTTCGCTCGCGGCCATTCCGCGCTCCGCGCGGGCCTCCGCGGGGGCGGCGCCTGCGCCGGGCGCCCT
>JAGRKS010000097.1 GCA_020442185.1 Hyphomicrobiaceae bacterium | reverse complement strand
GGTGGGATCTCGCCAAGGCCGCCGCGCTCTCGACCCTGCTCGGCGTCGGCGCGGAGCTGGCCACCGACGACAATGACCGCCTGATCCGCGCCATCCGCGACGGCGCGCAAGACACGATCAATCAGGCCGGTCAGCAGATTGTCCAGCGTCAGTTGCAGGTCGCGCCGACCTTGACCATCCGGCCCGGCTTCCCGGTCCGCGTTATCGTCACCAAGGATCTGGTGCTCGAACCCTACAGGAGCTGACCATGACCAAGTTGAAACTCGGCCCCATCGCCGACGACAAGCCTGTGAAGGTGACGGTGGAGCTGCCGGCGGCGCTCCATCGCGATCTCACCGATTACGGCCGTCTTCTCGCCGAAGGTGGCACGCCGGTCGAGCCCGCCAAGCTGATCGTGCCGATGCTCGAACGCTTCATCGCCACCGATCGTGGCTTCGCTAAGGCCCGGCGCAGGACAAATTGACTGCTAATATCGGCGATGTCGTCTATCCAGCGGGCGGCTTAATCGCCGCATCTCTTGCGGCGATTAAGCCGCCTCTTTTCATCACCACCCGTGACCACGCCGGATTGACCGGGGTGCCGCCCACGCGTGAGCGTGAATCCGGCACGCTACCGGCGGCCGATCCTCCGCCATGGTTCGCCAGACGCCGGGAATGCAGCCAAGTCGCTGCCCCGGCCACATTGAAGGAGGTCTGGCATGGGCACATGGAATGACGGGATCGAAGACGGCGGGGCTGGACGATGAGCCAGACACCAGTCCCTCTCAGCAAACGCACCATCCGCAGGCACCAGCTTCGCGAGATCGTTCCTCTGGCCGACACGACCATCTACGACATGGAGCAGCGCGGAGAGTTTCCGCAGCGCTTCTACCTGACCTCTCGAACCGTCGTGTGGGATCTCGGCGAAGTGGAGGCTTGGCTTGAAGAACGCCGCCGAGCCTCCAAGGCGAAGACGGCCAAGCGTGCGCCGGCACCCGACGTCACGCTCAGGAAGACCCGTCCGGTCAAAGGCTAGGCTCCGGCGCCAGAAGATCCATGGAAGCCGGATAGAGCGTCGGGGTGTATTTCTGGCCGTCAACCCATGCGTCGATCAGATTGCCCCATTCCTGCATCATGTGGCGGCGCTGGTGCTCATACTCGGCCTTGTTATAGACACCGCGCGAAGAACGCCCGTCCTCGTGTGCCAGGCACTTCTCGATCCAGTCGCTGTTGAAGCCCAGCTCATTGAGCAGCGTCGAGCCCGTGCGCCGAAGATCATGCACGGTGAACGGCTCCAGCGGCAGCCCCGCCTTCTTGGCTTGTACGACGACCGCCGTGGTGACGCGGTTGAACGTCGCGCGCGACATCGGCGCATCCGCATCGTAGCGCGAGGGCAGCAGGTAGTGCGAATTGCCCGCACAGGTCTTGAGCGCGACGAGGATGTCGAGCGACTGTTCGCACAGATAGACGTTGTGCGGCTTGGAACGCTTCATCCGCTCCTTCGGGATCGACCACACCGCATTCTCGAAGTCGACCTCATCCCACACCGCGTCCTGCAGCTCGCTCTTGCGGACCATCGTAAGCAGGATCAGCCTCAAGCCGAGCCGGATCGTCGGCAGCGTCGCCACATGCTCAAGCTGGCCGAGCATGACCCGGATTTCGGCGGGCGAGAGCGAACGGTCCTTCGGAACGAACGTCGCGATCGAGGCAGGCCCGACCTCTTCGGCGGGGTTCGGCACCTTCTCGCCGTGCAACTTGGCGAATGCGAACACCAGCTTCACGATGTCACGGACATGGACGGCCGTGGCTGGCGCTCCCCGCTTCTTCACCTTATCGCACATCGCCCGGAGATCCTCGGGCGTGATTTCCGTCAGCAGCCGGTTGCGGAACGTCGGGAGGATGTCGCGCTCGTAGATCGAGCGCCGCATTGCGCGGGTGCTCTCCGCCATACGGTGCTCTTGGAGCCAGCGTTCGCCGAACTCGCCGAAGCTCTTCGCTTCCTTAATGCGGCGCTTCTCGCGCTGCTTCTCCTGGGCGGGCGACCGCCCTTCCTGAATCGCGCGCTGCGCGTCGATCAATTTCTCCCGCGCTCGCGCCAGAGAAAGGCCCGCCGGCCCGTATCGGCCGAGGGTCAAGGTCTCGCGTCGACCGTGCATACGGTAGTCATAGCGGAACACCACGGCACCCAACGGGTTCACGACGACATACATACCGTCACGGTCAGAGATCTTGTATAATTTGTCCTTTGGTTTCAGCGACTTAATTGCGGCATCAGTAAGCATCGGACCCTCCGATTTCGTTCAAGAAACGTCAGAGAGCCCCTAAAAATACCGTCAGGCCAAAATGGACCAATGCCGACGGCGAATTTTCCTTTATTCTCAATGGAATAAGGTCGAAAAATACCGTCACAAGCTCTCTGGGCCATGACGGCATATGCAACTCCGCGATGTCACAAGATGCCCCATACCGTCAGCTCCGCCGTCGACCGCGAGGCTTGCTCGGCGATTGACAGCGAAAGATGACGGAAGGAAAATTCTTTATTTTCAGTGCGTTATGGAGGGATATCGGCGGCAATCGGCGGCGTCTGGGTAGGCCCGAATTATTCCCACTCGATGGTGCCGGGCGGTTTCGAGGTCACGTCGTAGACGACGCGGTTGACGCCCTTGACCTCGTTGATGATGCGGGTTGCGGTTTCGCCGAGGAA
>JAGRKS010000096.1 GCA_020442185.1 Hyphomicrobiaceae bacterium | reverse complement strand
GGAGGTTCGAGTCCTCTTCTGGGCACCACCTATAGTTGCAAGCCATTGTTTTTGTTGAGTTTTCTGGAGCGGCCTATTTTCGGTCCACCCTTTGGTCCACCTTTTTTGGTGTGATTCTATGTGCCCCCGCGGGCAGCAGTGGTCACTCTGATGCCATCGCAGCCGTCATCGTTTCCCGGTGGAAACGCCGTTCCCGGCGCTGGCGGATCAGCTCTCGCTTGCTGCACTATCCCCTACGGAGCATCGCTCCGGGGGGCCGCCATGAAAATCTCCAAGACCGATTTCCTCATCTTCCGCGAGTGCGCGCATAACGCGTGGGTGAAGCTGCACCGGCCGGAGGTTTATCGCGCGCAGCCGCTCTCCGAGTTCGACCAGTCGCTCCTCGAAGCCGGCAACGCCGTCGACGTGCTGGCGCGTGATCTGTTCTCTGGCGGCATGCTGATGGCGCGCGGCGATGCCGCAGCCACCGCAGCACTCGTCGCCGATCGCACTCCTGTCCTCTACCAGCCCGTGTTCGAGACCGATCAGTACACGACAGCCTGCGACATCCTCGTCTGGGATGCAGCGTCCGAGCGTTATGATCTCTTCGAGGTCAAGGCCTCGACATCGGACTCGGACAACCGCGCCCGCGACGAGGCCTACACCTACGATCTCGCCTTCCAGTCTCCCGTGCTCGAAGCGAACGGAGTTCCGATCGGCCGGCACATCCTCGTGCGCCTCGACAGTGCCTACGTGCGTGACGCCGATCTCGACATCCACGCGTTGTTCCACTTCGAAGATCGCTCGCAAGCCGTCGCCGCACTTCGTGACGTGATCGCGCACGAAATGGACACCGCCCACGATCTCCTCTCGCGCGCCACGCCGCTCCCTGCCCCCTGCAACTGCATGACCAAGGGCCGCAGCGCGCACTGCACGACGTTCGCTCACACCAACCCGAACGTGCCGGCCTACTCGGTTCACGACATCACGCGCATCGGCGCCTCGAAGAAGAAGCTCGCCGAGCTTATCGACCGCGGCATTCTCGACATTCGCGACGTTCCGGACGACATCGAGCTAAGCGAGACACAGTTGAACCAAGTGCGCGCCGCGCGAACGGGGCGCGTCTCGATCGACGAGGACGCGATTGCCGATCACCTGGGCGCCCTCGCCTACCCGCTCGCCTTCCTCGACTACGAAACCTTCCCCGCGGCCATCCCCCGCTTCCCCGGCTACGGTCCCTTCCACCACATCCCGTTCCAGTATTCGCTCGACGTGATCCGTGCGCCGGGCGCCGGCGTCGAGCATTTCGAGTTCCTGCACACCGCTGCGACGTGTCCCGACATGGCGCTGCTCGACGCGCTCCGTCGCGACATGCCGGCGACAGGCTCCGTCATCACCTGGAACCAGACGTTCGAGCGCGGCATCAACGACAAGCTCGCAGCACGCAACCCGTCGGCCGCGAGCTTTCTCGCCGGCGTCAACGCGCGCGTCGTCGATCTGATGGACGTGTTCTCGGATCAGGCCTACGTGCATCCGGGCTTTCGTGGCCGCACCTCGATCAAGGCGATCCTGCCTGTTCTGGTGCCCGAGCTGTCATACACCACGCTCGCCATTCAGGAAGGCGCGACGGCGACCGTGCGCTGGAACGAGATCGCGACCGGCGCCGTCAGTGAGGCGGAGGCCCGCCGCATCGCCGCCGACCTGCTCGCCTACTGTGCCCTCGACACGCGCGCGATGGTGGAAATCTGGCGGGTGTTGGAGGGAGAGGTGGGAAGGTGGAGGATAAGGAGGTGGGGATAGCCACGTCCTGGAGCATTTCGCTTGAAGTGAAGGTTGGCGAATCAACCTAAATTCCGCTCGACGAATCAGAATGTTCTCTTTATGTTCCTGGACCAAGCTATGGCAAGGCACACCAAACGACTTCGAGACCCTGTCCATGGCCTGATTGTCTTCGACATGGCCGACGAGGTTGACAGAGCCGCATGGAAGCTGATCGATACTCCAGAGTTCCAGAGGCTGAGGCGCGTCAAGCAACTCGGCTTTTCTGAGCTTGTGTTCCCTGGTGCTACACACAATCGGTTTTCGCACTCGATTGGTGTGTTCCATGTAGCCAGACAGCTGATGGATGTTGCGAAGCCTTTGATCGCTCAAGATCGCTGGAGTGAGCAGCGGCGGAAGGTGGCTCTTCTGTCCGCGCTCCTGCACGATCTCGGACATGGCCCCTTCAGCCATGCATTCGAGGTTGCTGAACAAGAGCGGCTGAAGAAGGTGCCGGGAGCATACAAGCACCATGAGGCGTGGACTGCGGATATCATCAGAACGAAGGATGGCAATGTCCGCAACGTTCTCAAGGAAGTATTCATGGCCGACGGAGCAATGGCTGACGATATTGCGGCGCTTCTCACTGCAACGCCACAGGACATCTACGCGGCTGTCGTCTCAAGCTCATTCGATGCCGATCGACTCGATTATCTTCAGCGCGACAAACTCATGACGGGTTCAGGCGCTGGTGGTATCGATTTTGACTGGCTCAGAGACAATTTGCGAGTTGTAAAAGTTCGCGGAGAAAGCGAAGGCTCAGTGGAAGGCGCAGCGCTTGAGGTTGAGACATTTTGCTTCACGGAGAAGGCCTCGCAAGCTGCTGAAGCGTTTCTGCTCGCTAGGTATCATTTGTTCAGCCAAGTGTACTACCACAAAACAACGCGTGGGTTTGAGCGATTGCTAACTGCGTTCTTGCAGCAATTGGCCCTCCTCATTCGTGAAAAGAAATTTGCAGATAGCGGGCTTCCTCAAAATCATCCTCTTGTCGATTACTACTCCACCAAAACTCCAACTCTACGTCAATATCTGGAACTCGACGATACTGTTGTCTGGGGAGCACTCGAAGCCGCTTGCCTTTCCAACGATAGTCACCTGAAAGCCTTGGCACAGCGGTTACGCAACCGCAAACCCATGAAGCCTATCGAGATTAATGTGGTCAGCCCGACAAAGCTCGACAGAGCGCGCCGCGAGCATATCGACCAATTACTCGAAAGCGATGGTGGCAAAACAATTTACACAGATCGGCCCAAGCTATCCGTCTACGCCGATCACCGGAAAGAGGATGTGCCCCTTCATAAGAGGGTGTACATTCAACGAAACGACTCCAGTGTCGACGATATAGCCACACTATCTGGGCCAATTGGCTCGCTCAAGGAACCCCAAGAGGTCCTTCGGTATTACTTTCTTGACGAATCAGTTCGCAAGAATGTCTCTGAGATCGGGGGGTGACAAGATGACCAAGCTACACGAATTGGTGGCCGATCTTGTCCTGTTGGCCGGCGGCGAGTTGACCGGCCGGGTTCGGCTGCAAAAAATCATGTACCTGCTCGATCACAAGGGCATGGAGAGCGGTGCGGGCTATTTTTATTACCATTATGGCCCGTACTCCGAAGATTTGTGGGACGCAGTGTCGGACGCAAAATTCTTCGACGGACTCCGCGAAGAAATAGTCTCGGCAGGCGGATCACCATTCAGTATCTTCAAGCTCACCGGATCGAGAGCGCGCCCGGCAGGCGTCGGGAAGCTGCCGTCGGACGTCGTTGCGAACCACCTAGGAAAAATGAAAAATGTGAACTCAACGGTCCTTGAGCTCGCATCAACAGTTCATTGGCTCGCCTTTGTCGAGAAGGTTCCGGATTGGAAAAGCGAAATCCATATTCGCAAGGCTGGAAAGACCGGGCAGGGCCGCCTTGAAAAGGCTATCAAGCTCCTGAAGGACTTGGAAATCGCACCGACGTAGTGCATTGCTCCCCCTGTGGACAACCGCAGCGACGTCACCGGCATCGGTCTGGTACAATGGCAGAATGTTCCCGCCGACAACCTCCGACATGCCGCGACTCGATGCGCCAGAGCGCGACGCGGCGGAGGTGATGCCCGACGACATGCGTCATGCCCTGTCGCTCGACGAGGTCGGCAACATCTATGCGAGTCGAGGCTTCCCCCGCTCGCAGCGTTCGCTGCAACGCTTCTGTGCGGGCGGCCATCTCGACTGCCAGAAGGTGGCGACGACGACCGGCGACAAATACCTCGTGGCGCCGTACTCGGTGGAGCGTCACCTGACGCAGCTCAAGCAATTGGCGGCGACGGCCGCTGCGACCGGACGGGACGTGTCGCGCCAGTTCGCGACGCCCGTCGTGCCGCAGAACATTGAGTCTGTGACGAACGACACGCCACGTCACGAGGAGCGCCAGCCGGCGCCGGGTGCCGACATGACGGCGCACGTCGCCGAGGAGCGTCGCGACACGTCGCAGCTCGTCGCGCAACTCGAAATGCGCATCGGCGAGAAGGACGACGAGATCAAATTCCTGCGCGGGGAAGTGGCGACCAAGAACAAGCAACTCGCCGACGCCTCCGAGCGCGACCGAGAGACCAACATCCTGATCCAGGGGTTGCAGTCGATGGTGCTCAAGCTCACCGGCAATCACCGCCTCGATCGGTTTCTGCCGCGCGCCGAACGCGACCACGATGACGGCGACATCGGTGCGGAGCGCAAGGATCTGCCCGGTAGCGAAGATCGCGCGATGCCGCACACGGGCTTCGGCGATCGCGCTGCATCCTGATGGGGACTCTCTGCGTTCATGTCGCAAAACTAATATTGTGCGACGCTCGGGAATGGCTCCATTGAGCCGTATTTTTCGGGCGCCGATTTTTCAAAAGGTCCGTCGCAGTTATCCCCTTGCGCGCGCTTGACCGCGAGTGGATTTCGAATCGCCATGCTATACTGGCGCCATGGACCACATTGCGAACCGCATGCCCAATTCGCCGGAGCGCCGGTTCAAATTAAAACCGCGCTTCTCCATCATTCACCACCCGCTACGCGTGAAGTTCGGTCTCTCCTTCACCACCTACGCCGTCATCGACAGCGTGCACCAGCTTTCGCATCGCCCCGACCACCCGTGGTGTACGCAGTCCAAGGCCGAGATCGCAAACTTCCTCGACATTTCCGACCGGCAGGCATTCCGCGCCATCAAGGACGGTCTCGATGCCGGGCTCTTGGAGAAGAACGATCGCGGCGATCTCCGTTCGACCAACAAGTGGGTCGAGCAGGTCGTGCTCTATGATCACAGCGAGCGAGCGCAGGGTCGCTGATTGCAGCATCGGCGTACCCTCTGACAAAATGTCGGTGCCTATGAAATGGCCATTTCTGCTCTGACTTATTGGCGCAGGACCACGACATTTCGGCATAGCCACTCTGACATCCTGTCAGCACTCTATATATACAAGATACAATAATAGAACAGGCCGACGGCCTTAGAAGGTATCCCCACCTCGACGACGGCTGGACGGCATTGAATGCAAGGTCCCGAACAGAGGGGTGTTCGAGTTCTTTTGGATCGTTCCTGAAAGCGCGCAATAGCAATGCGCCCCGTCGGGCTGACGCCCGACTTCATGCTTTTTCGCGCGTTTTCTGCAGGGACTGCCGTTGCCGCGCGCGACGGCGCCTTGATCCGCGATTTCTGCTGCCGTTGCGGATCAGGCTTGCCCCTCGCCTGCCCTTCGCTGTGATACGGCAGCGTCGGCGCGGCTTCGGGGAAACGCATGAAGTCGGGCCTCATCCTGACGACCTGACGCAGGATGCGAAAAAGCACCGCGCCGCATGGCAGGTACGGAGGCCGACGGGGCGCACGTGCCGGTCGGCAAGGATCGTCGCCGACGCTCTCCACAGGACACGCGAGGGTCTGCACGCGCGACGTTCTATAATGGTAGCTGGAGCCTTCGTCGGTTCCCTTCAGCCGTGACGCACCGGGCCGATCGTGCGCAACGCGCCGGTAACGGCACAACGAGCCATGGGCAGACGCTCACCCAGGTTGCCAGCCTGGCCGGGCCGCGGCTGGCGAGAGCTTATGACTTCGCCTGCTGTTACAACATGTGCGCCTCTTCGCCATCCCGATCTGCGGCTCGGCTCGGTCGAGCGCTACGGCGATATCGACGTCACTACGGCGCCGCTTGTTCTCGACGCCGAGGCGCGCGCGCGTCACCTCTACGCGATCGGTGCCACCGGCTCGGGCAAGTCGACGCTGCTCTTATCGCTCATGGCGCAGGATCTGGCGGCCGGGGCCGGATTCTGTCTGATCGATCCGCACGGCGATCTCGCCGCCGACGTGCTTGCACTCATTCCGCGCCGACGCACGCATGATGTCTGTGTGATCCAGCCGGCCGGCGCCGCACGCCCCGTCGGTCTTAATCCCCTTGCCGGCGTGCCGCCGGGATCGATTGCCCTGCAGGCCGCCAACATCACCGCCGCCTGCCGGCATGCCTGGGCCGACAGCTGGGGACCGCGCCTCGACTACATTCTGTCGCGCGGACTGCAGACGCTGATCGAAGTGAACACGGTCGTGCGCGGCAGGCCGGCGTTATCGCTGATCGCGCTCGGGCGTTTGTTCGCCGATACCACATTCCGCGCTTCCCTGCTCCATCACGTCGAGGACCCGACCGTCATCGCCTTCTGGCGCGATGAGTTTGATCGCTGGCCGGCGTCGAAGCGCGAGGAAGCGCTGATGCCGCTGCAGAACAAGATCGGTGCGCTGCTGTCGCATCCGGATTTGCGATTGCTGTGGGGGCAGTCGCACGCGACCGTCGATATCGCCGAATGCCTGGCGCGCCGCCAGATCATCATCGCCGATTTCTCCAAGGCGCGACTCGGCGAGGAGAACGCGCGCCTCGCCGGAGCGCTGCTGGTCAGCGCTGTCACCCAGGCCGCCATGGAGCGTACGCGCGAAACCCGTGTTCCCTTTTCCCTCTATGTCGACGAGTTCCAGAATTTCGCGACCACGACGTTCGAAGTGATCTTGTCGGAGGCGCGCAAATGGAACCTGAGCCTCAACCTTGTGCATCAGGCGCTGTCGCAAATTCCCGAACGACTGCAGGGGGCGATCCTCGCCAATGCCGGATCGATCGTCGCATTCCGAACGAGCTTCGAGGACGCCAAAGTGCTGGCACCGCGCCTTCAATTAGGCAACCCGGATCAGCTTGTTGAATTGGCCAACTGGACGGCGCACGTCTCACTGCTCCAGCGCGGCGTGCCCTCCGAGCCCTATCACCTCAGCACCGATCCGCCGTCATCCGGGCATCGAGCGCGCGCAGCGAAAGTCAGCCAAGAGAGCGCGGCCCGCTTCGGTCGCCCGCGCCTCGATGCCGAAGCTGCTATCAAGAGATTCTTTTGTGCTCACTGAAATCGGAAGGATCGAGCCGTCGGGTATTCCCGCTGGCATCACACCACACGGCCTGCATGATGTCGCTGCTTGCCGCAATGTCTTCTGCTAACGCAAAGAGGAACAAGCCGGCTTTTTGTGGCGCGTAGCGCTGCACGATCTCGATCAGCCGCGCGATGCGGTCTCCCCCTCCAGGGCGCGGCTCGCATACGAATAGCACCTTGAAGTTGCGCCAACCCAGGCGCTCCTCGACTGTGCCTGAGGCCTTGACGGCGGCATAGCCGAGCAACTTCCTGAGGATGCTGGTGCCGGTCAGAGTCGGTTGACGCTTGCCACGTGACCGGCACTGGCGAACGGCCGGCTCCGTCTGGCGATCGATCTCCACAAAATAGGCGTGTGTGCGCCCCGCCTTGCTGATCGTCATCGTCAGGTCGGGAACTATGCCGATCTTGCGACGCTCGTCGCCAAGAACGATGTCGGCGCCGAACCGGTACGCGCGTGCGTGGTCCGCAGTCGCGCTGTCGAGAACCGCGTCGTCGATTTCGATGCGCAGATCCGTTCGCCTTGCCGCAGCTTCCCGAAAGCTGATCGCGACCGCATTGGTAAGCAGCTGATGCTCAAGAAATCCGCGTTGTGCTGTCTGCGCCTTGCGGATCGCATTGGGATCAACGTCAATATCGGTGCGATGGCGAAGAAGGTCCGACGCCCCAGGGCCTGGCGCATAGACGATCGCCTCCGATCCTGGAAATGCGAAACTGAAGCCGGCGCGTGGTCGAGATAGAAGGCGTCCGTGGAACAGTTCAGTCAGGCGGTCGCGGATCTTCTTGGCATGATCGATTTCCCCCGTACGCGCGTCGATGCCGCGCGCCTCAAATCCAGATAGCGGCAGCACCCGCCCGATCAACTGCGCATCGAGCACGCGATAGCTCGCAACGGCTTTCACGATTTCGATGTCGCGTTCCGTCAGGCGAAGCCCGGGAGCACCGCCCG
The DNA here is from genome assembly GCA_020442185.1 of Hyphomicrobiaceae bacterium. Classification (GTDB taxonomy): domain Bacteria; phylum Pseudomonadota; class Alphaproteobacteria; order Rhizobiales; family Hyphomicrobiaceae; genus JAEUMD01. The sequence continues at coordinate 28,214 of JAGRKS010000096.1, read as the reverse complement.
GCTCGAACCGCGAACGTTTGCCTCCTCTCATAGTCCAAAGTCTACCACATGCGCAGCGATCCAATGTTCGGCCGGAGGGATAAGCCAAGTCCGCACCTGCCTTGGCGCAAGTGTGCCACGAGCACCGCGCGCACCAAGGACAAGTCAAGCGCTCCAACCTGTTCGGCTGACATCGACAACTCGCGCCCTTGGCCCGCGCGCCTTGCTCGTGCCGCTGCAGCTGCACGGCCGGCTCCAATGATCAGGCGGCAGCCTCACCAATGATCATGAAGGCGTGACGACGAGGCCCGCGACATTGCTGATCGGGTCTCTCTCACGTATACTGCCTGCCAGTTCCCAGACATGGTCGGTTCCTTCCAGACGCGACGCTTTCAGCGCCACGTCCGCGCATTCCATTGCGTGCGCGTGGCGCTGCCAACGTCGGCAGCACTGACGCTCAACATAAGGAGGCCGTCATGGCTGAGCAGAAGCTCTTTCGCGTCTATTCGATCATTCCAAAGCCCGGCAAAGACGAGCACGGGCGACCCAACACGTTCTGGCTGAACGTCGGCACTGCGTTTCCTCACGAGGACGGCAAGGGGTTCAACCTCATGCTGCAAGCGCTGCCCATATTCGGCGAGGGCAAGTTGGTCGTCCGCGAAGTCGAAACCGAGGAGGAGGATGAGCCGAAGCCCGCGAAGGGTAAGGCCAAGTGAACCCGCCTCAGCGTTAGAATGCGAGCCGTCTGCAACACGGCGGCTCGCAACTCCCTTTCGCCATCCGGCACCGCACTTCCGCGATGTCGGTCGCCACAGGGAGACTTGAAATGTCAGAAGCAAACACAGCTCGTATCCGCGAGCTCAACGATCACTTTCGCAGAATGTTGCCGGCGCCGACGGGACGCGTCCTCGTCACCGCAGGTGTGAACGACCGAGGCCCGGAGTTCGTCGCGCGAGCACTTGCCACGGTCGCGTCGTTCGACGACTTCACGAAGAAGAATGACCCGTATGGTGAGCACGACTTCGGAGCATTCTCGCTCGAAGGCCACAAGCTCTTCTGGAAGCTCGATTACTATAATACTTCGGGAGAGATGGGGTCCGAGGATCCGAGCGATCCTGAAGTGACGCTGCGGGTTCTCACCGTCATGCTGGCTGAGGAATACTGATGGCGCACCCCGCGTCGCGAGCCAAAATCGCGACGCGGGGTTTTCTTGTAGGCGCGCTCGCTATCCACACCACGCGCGAGCGCTTCTTCATGTCTCCTGCTATCCTGCAGTCATATGTCTGCTACAGCGGCGCACGAGCGCAATATCCGTGCGTTGGTCGCAACCTCAGTCGCATCCTTTGCCAGTGGTTTCTCTGCGCGTCATGTCGGCGAAGTCGACAACCCGGACGGCGCCATCAACATGAAGGTCCATAACGTCTTCATCGCCGCGCTCGGTCCAGATCTTCAGTACTACACCGCGCTCGTCCGTTCCCTCGACAGCTCCCTCGGCAACATGCTGGAGGATCTGGCGATCGGCATTGCTCGCCTGTCATACGTCGTCGACCGCCAGGTCGCCGGCGTGCTTTCCCCCGCACAGACGGGCGAGATCGCGCGCCTTCTGCATGCCTACAAGGAGAGAACCAGGTCGCCATCCGCATCGCATTACGCCGGGCTGCCGCAGCTCCTGTCCGCGGATGCCGTGCCGGCGCGCCATGACAGTGACTACTATCTGTTCGACGAGGACGCCCACTCCCATCACCTGATCGAATTGAAAATCGGCGGCGACCTCGACAACAAGAAGGCCCGCTCCGAAAAGGAGGCGTTGCTGGAACAGTACGCGATCCTCGCCAGCCGGCTCAGCGCCGGCAACAGCACGCCGCCGTCGATTTCGATCCATTTCGCGACGGCGTACAACCGCTACGGCGAAGGCCGTCCGTGGTTGCAGGGCCGGGTTCGTCAGTTCTTCGCCGACGAGGAGCTGCTGATCGGCCGCGATTTCTGGAACTTCGTCGCCAAGGCTGAAGATGGCTATGACATCGTCATCGACGAGTACCGCCGCAATTCACAGCGCATCGTTGCTGCCCTCGACGAAATAAGGCATGCTTATCTGAATACTTGAATTATATGGACTTATCACGAATTAAGGGAGCCGAGATCCATTGCGCCGACAGCGCAAAGCTCATCAAAACGATCCCCGATGCGTCGGTCGATCTCATCCTGACCGACCCGCCCTACAATCTCGGCAACTACTCGACCGGTAACATCAAGCTCGACTGGCGCGCGGACTTCAACAACGACATTGCCGCCTGGGACAACGAGACCTTCGATCCGGCGGCGTGGCTCCATGACTTCAAGCGCATCCTGAAGCCGACCGGCAACATCTTCGCGTTCACCAGCTACAACCAGCTGGGTGACTGGCACCGCGCATTCGACTCCGAGTTCGATACCTTCCAATTCATGGTCTGGCACAAGACCAACCCGGCGCCGAAGCTGCGCAAGGCCGGCTTCCTCAACAGCTGCGAGTTGATCGTCGCCATGTGGAACAAGGGACACACCTGGAACTTCGGCAAGCAGAACGAGATGCACAACTTCATCCAGACGCCGATCTGTATGGGGCGCGAGCGCTTAAAGAATCCCAAGCACCCGACGCAGAAGCCCGTGGCCGTCCTCGAACACATTCTGAAGATCGCGTCCAAACCCGGCGACCTTGTCTTCGATCCGTTCATGGGCGTCGGCTCGACAGGAGTGGCGGCGCTGAAGACCGGCCGCAAGTTCCTCGGCGCCGACAAGGCGCTCGCTTACGTGAAGGCGAGCAAGACCCGCATAGAAACTTTAACCGGAGAGCCGATGCTCAGCGTCGGTCATGCGAACAGGAGGAAGAGTCCGGTTCTGTCTTCAGACATCCTGCATGCGGCGGCTCAGTTGGTGCCGGTATAATGCCGAGGTCCGCTGCTCCCACGACCTGCAGTTCCGCTCACCCTCCGGTAGCGCCCGAAGAGAACGAAAATGGATCGGGCCAGGAAGTGACATGGATGACGTGGAGACAATAAGTTTGAAGGTCGTCCGCTCCCTGGTAGTCTGGCCGAGCGTGAGAGTAGTGCAAGGGTGGTGCGTTCGTTCTGGCCATCATCATGGTTGGCGAATTGCTCGCTGACCAGGAAGTTTGGAGAACTGAAATGTTTAGAGATCTTTTTTTTGTAACCGCAGCTGTAGTGTTCGTCACGTTAGGGCTGTTTCCCGGAAGCGTTGCGGGTCAAAGCAAGCCCTGCGATCAAATTGAAAGGTGCATAAGAGCCGAGTTGGATGCGCTCAAAAGTCGCATAATAAAACTCGAAAAATTGGAGAATGCGCGGAATGTCAAAGTATGCGTCATGAAGCTCGGCGAGCATTCTATTGCTGTTCCGGTCCCAGCCTCGTGGTCGCCGACGGATTGCCAGAAACTTCGTCATAGAACACCAGCTGACCGAGGAAATGGCACAGTAGTCGACAAGTCGACCGTCCTTCATGTGGGATGCATTCACGCGAGTGACATGAGCATCTCGCTTGCCCCGCCCGACAGCAAGCCCTCTTTCAACTGCGGTTGGTAGCCATTTTGGTTTACACGGTCTCGTCGGACAATAGCGGACAAAGCTTCTCAAGGTCTTTCTGAACGGGTTGATGGCCGGTCAGGGTTAGGGGCACGCTTCAGCGACGCTGCCGTCACTCATACTCTGCCCCGATCGCGACGTTCGGCCGCGCAAACTAAGAACGTCGATCACGTGAGCCAAGAAGGACGTTCCACACCACTTCGGTCGAAGCTGCCTCCAATACAAAAGACCGCCCCCGAGAGGGCGGCCTTTCGTCTCCGCAAAGAGGAGACCTCTGTCACTCACGAAGTCATTTGAATCTAGTCGCGCTTGGCCAAGCGCTCCTCGATCCAGTTCTCCACCTCCGCTTCCAACCACGCCACCCGGTTCTGACCGAGCCGCAACCGTTTCGGGAATTGGCCGGCCTTCTCCAGGCGCGCGATATGCTGAGAAGAGTACTTCACGAGCTTCGTCAGCTCCTTCTTACAGATCAGCTGTTTCGGATGAGACATCGGATTCTCCTGTTTCAAGGAGCATCCGGATGCCCCAGCCTCGGCGCCATACCGAGCCCAATGGGCAAAGAGAATGTACGTCGAAATCCGTCCCCGGACAAGATTCACATGGCTGCGCATAGCGGAACATTTTTGTGGTCGTGCGTCGTGGGCGCGCGTTGACGCACGTCGGCGAGATCAGCACCAGCCTCATCGGGGGACGTGCACAATCTCGAACTCTGCCCGCCATTCTGCCCTGCCCCTGCCTTCGCCCCTGGGAATGGCCCTGGCTTTCAGGTTGCCAGGGGCAGAGCCAGGGGAGGTGGCGAACAGGCCTTTATGTTCTCGTGCAATTTCCCGTCACGGCTGGGTCCGGTTTCAGGTCCGACTTGACCCATTTCATGGGTCAACTGTGACCCGCGTTATTTCTTATTGAGCAGCAAGTCCTTGGCGGCGTTGAGCTGCTTGGACTTCAATTCGTGCAGCTTCCTTTCAGTCTCGTTCTTGGCCTTGTCGGGGTGCCAAGCCTGGATCATCGCCTTGTAGATCTTGTCGATCATCTCAGGTGGCGTGTCCGGCGTCACGTTCAGCAACTTGCAGGCTTCCGCGACCGTCGTGGCTAGCTCATCCTCGTCCGGCTTCGGTTGCTCAGTATTGGTCTCGTGCCGGCTTTCATGTCGGCCTTCAGAAGCTTGATCCTCCTCGTGCGCATACGATCGCTCGCGCTCCGAACCTCCGGACGATGACTTGAATCCATCATCGCGGAATCCGTCGTCCCGGAAGTTCGCGCCGTAATCGGCATGATCGCCGCCCATCTGGCTGCGCGCCGACGCCACCTGTTCACGCAAGGTCTCGCGGGTCTTTCGCTGCACATAGTAGAACGTGCCGGCCGCGGCGAGCATAGCAATGAGGATGGTGCCGAGCCACGATCCCCCGCTCCCCTGCTGTCCCGCCGTAGCAGTCGGGGCCGTCGTGCCGCCCGTCGGGCCCACAGGCGCCGTTGCCGCGGCCGGCGGGGCCTTGGTCGCCACTTTCACGATCCGGGCGCCCCGCGGCAATGGTGCGTAATTGTCGGGGTAGGACGCCCACACCGGCACATCGCGCGTCTCATATTCTGCCCGCCAGCACTCCTCCACCATCTCGGTGACCCAACGCTTCTGCGCCAGCATGTCGATCTCGCAGGCCATCGGCATGCGCTGGTTCCGGCAGGTCTCACGGATTTCATCATCGGGCGGCGGCCGCTGCACCTGTTTGGGCACCTGCTCACAGCCCGCATCCTTGATCTTTACAGATTTGCGGTCCGTGCGTTCCAGCCGCATCAGCGTGTTACCCTCGCGCTTGTAGCGGTCGGAGCGTTCGGCCGCGAGGAAGAGGTCGATGCCGTCACGCTCACCTTCTTCGCAGCGCACCCGGAAATCATAGACACGCCCCCCAAGCGCTTCGCGGCTATCACCATCCCAACTCGTGATCTCCAACCGCTGCGCCTTGTCGAGCAACGTGCCGTCGCACGCACGGTTCGTTTCCAGAACCACGTCGGCGTGAGCGCTGCCGGACATCGCCAGCAGAATGATCCAGATCAGAACCTGGGTGCGCCCCCTCTTCATGGTGTCCATCACCGTCGCTTGGCCCTATCATCCGATATCGCAAGATTACACCGATGGCGTTACGATGGGCACGCGGCATTTCCGTCTGATTTTCAAGCGCAGCCAGTCCGACACTTCGCCGCCGACCTTCTCATTGCTGGTCGTGGCGGACATGTCGGAGGCCTTCATTACAGCGGCGCGCCACTACGGCCGCTGGAACGACATCGTCTATGCCGACCCCAAGCTGAAGGAGGCGCGCGACTTGCGAGCCGCCGAAGCCGAGGCGCGAACGAGGCAGCGCAAACGTGCCAGATCACGGCTGATCACGATGCTTGACCGCCCCATGATCGGCTCGGCCCGGCTCACTTACGTGATCACCAAGATCCTCTGGCTCGGGCCGTTCAAGCTGGCGTGGTGGATCTGGTGTGCGGTGCGCACGCAGCGATCTCAGATCCTGCGACTGCGCGAACTGCAAACCGGCAAGGTGATCGCGGCGAGGACGCTGACCGAGATCAAGGAGGCAGAGGACGACATCACGCGCTCAACCCAAGAGATCGAGACCTATCTCACCGAGGCCGCTGCCTATGAGGGCCGCGCCTTCGAACCCGAGGGTACGAGGACGTGATGGGCGGCGCTTGTTCATAGACAGGTTGCTTGATCGCCTGATGAGCGGCGGTGTGCCCAAGCCCGCTGGTGTGCGCATGGGCCGCTACAGCGGCGATGCCGATCGCGGTGAGTTGCAGGACCTGATCGATCATCATGCGCGCAGCTGGGGCAAGTTCTGCTATGCCGATCATGGTGCGCAGGTGCGATTGGCCGAGAAGATGGCGGCCAGGGCGCTGTCTCGTGCTGGTCACGCACGCGATGCCGTGATCGCCGCTAGTCTGGCGAAGTCTGCACTTGCGCTTCTCCACGCCGAGCCTGCCTTTCACGCCTATTCGATCGGCACCCGCATTGAAGGCCTTTCGCCGGCTTTGATCGCGCAGTTCATCGACGATCTGTCGCATCGCGTGCGCGTGATCACCGATGAGGCGACCATCGACGTCATCATCGCGTTTATCGAGGATCTGTTGACGGGCGTCATGAAAGCACTGCCCTGCGACCTGCTCACTGCAGATCAACGCACCGCTGCCCCGGTCCGTGCCGATCTCCTGGAATTGGCAGCAAGGCCGCACGCACTGATGAGCAACCTGCTGGCGCACGTGCTTGCCAACGATGAGATCCAACAACGTCGCCTCTTTGCCGATCTGTCGCGCCAGCTCTACCGCAACCTGCTCGAGGCCTCGGGCGTCGCCGTCGATCCCGGCAAGCCGCTGCTCTCTCATGAGCTGAAGAAGCCGGTGCTGCCCCGCGATCGACCGCGTGAACTGGCGTCCGAGCTTGCCACGCAGTATTTCGCGCGCACCCCGTTGCGCGATCTGCTGGCCGCCTCCGTTCCCTTCGCGATTCCCGAGAAGGTACGCTTCGAGCACACCCACATCCTGGCCGGCACCGGCCATGGCAAGACGCAGGCCCTGCAGCATTTCATCTCTGCCGATCTGCCGCGTCCGCTTGACCAGGTTCCGTCGATGGTGATCATCGACAGCCAGGGCGACATGATCCACAAAATCGCCCGCTTGAAGATTTTCGACCCGACTGTGCCGGGCTCGCTCGCCGATCGCCTGTTGATCGTCGATCCCTCCGACGTCGCCTTCGCCCCTGCCCTCAACCTGTTCGACATTCAGTCGAGCCGCGCCGGGGGCTATTCGCAGAAGGATCGCGAGGAGGTCCAGGCCGGTGTCATCGAGCTCTACGACTACATCTTCTCCGGCCTGCTCGGGGCAGAGCTTAGTCAGAAGCAGTCGGTCGTATTTCGCTTCTTGGCCGAACTGATGTTGTCGATCCCCGGTGCCACGGTGCACACGCTGCGCCAAGCACTGGAGGACGCCAACCCCGACATGTCGGCCGTCGCCCGGCTTTCGCAAACTTCGCGTGCGTTCTTCGAAAAACAGTTCTTTTCCACTTCCTACAAGGCGACGCGCGAGCAGATCCTGCGCCGCCTTTATGGGCTCCTGCAGAACCCGTCATTCGAGCGCATGTTCGCCCACAAGGTCAACCGTCTCGATCTCTTCGAGGTGCTGAATGCCGGCGGCATCGTTCTCGTCGATACCGCCAAGGGATTCTTGAAGTCCGAGGCGTCCTCGATGTTCGGCCGCTACATCATCGCGCTCACCCTGAAGGCCGCCTACGAGCGCGCCGCCATTGATGAACTGCAGCGCCGGCCGACGCTTCTGTGGATCGACGAGGCTTCCGAGTACTTCGACGACAAGATCGAGAACATCCTGACCCAGGCGCGCAAGTACAAGCTCGGTCTCGTCATGGCGCACCAGAACCTGCGCCAGCTCAACGCCAACCTGCAGGCGAGCCTCATGAGCAACGCCGCCATCCGGCTTGCGGGGGGCGTCTCGGCGGCGGACGCGCGAACGCTGGCACCCGAGATGCGCACCAATCCCGATTTCCTGATCGAGATGAGCAAGCTCAAGGACGAGACGCAGTTCGCCGCCTACGTGCGCAATCACACCAAGCACGCCATCCGCCTCACCGTTCCCTTCGGCACCGTCGAGGGCATGAAGGAGATGACCGAGGAGAGCTTTGCGATCCTGCGCGAAGCCAGCCGCCGCCGCGTGTCGGCAGCGTATGGGGAGGCGCCGAGCAACGAAGGCTCGAACGACGAACAGCCCGATGAAAGCCGCTCGGAATCGGCGGGTCGATCCCGCCCGACACCGGACGACGATCACTTCGAGCCGTATGACTGACGCCAACCCTCCGAAGTCGAGGCCCCATGGGCCGGACCCTCGTCTGCCAAGCCTTTTGATATTACTCAGCCCACTCTTGCGCCTTGGTTATTGGATCGTCTAAATTCGCTGAAGGCGGTGTAATTGAATGTGAGGCCTAAAATGAATTTTCTCCCTCTGACATTTCATTCGGGATTGATGTTTGTCACGCTGGTGCTGCTTGGGTGCGGTGAAAAGGTGCGATTTCTGTCAGGTGAACTTAGCAGACAGGAAGCCAAGCGAATCCTGGATAATGAGGGTCGAGGCAACGCATGCCAGGCAACTCTCAAATTTGTCAAAGGGGGGCTTGATAAAGCGAAGGCAAACGGTTCTGTATCGGAAGTGAGAAACCCAGGTGGGTGGGTCGAAAAGATTACTGTGGCTACTATGCCCGGCGGCGGTCATTGGAAGGTGCAGACTTTCGTTAACACTGAACCGATCGTAGTTCGCGACAAGAACGAGAAGATGTGCCTACCCGGAGCCGTTGAGATAACGGCCATAGCGGACGCACCCTTCGCACCAAGTAGTGGGAGCTATAAGTTTGTTGAGTTTACTGAAATTGTCAGGCTTCCCCCTGAACTTCAAAAACTAGGGTCGTTCGTTTACACTCAATATAGAAAATCGACTACATTCCAGAAAACAGATGTTGGCTGGAGAGTCGCTCGCTAAACCTGAGTTCCTCCGTTCGCGTTGGCGTTCGCCCAGATTTCAAAGTCGCCGCGCTGTAGTGGACCCTTGCGCGCGAGCAATCGCGCGCTGCCATGTTGGAGTTCTTTAGCACGTACAATTGATATGCTCTCATCATTCCCCTTCGCTGCACATTTGGATAGATGGCTGCTCAGTAGTGCACGTTTGCAAACCATCTGAAGTGCTTAAGTTGGGTGTCCTCGATTACGTACGAGGACGCCATGACGGATACAACAGAACACCGAGCCCGCTACCGCCCTCGACGCAGACGCTCAGGCAATCCCCTGCCCTTCCAGGTGACGTCGCGCGATATCGACATTCTGCGTGCCGTCGCGCAGTTCCGGTTCCTGAACTCCGGTCATATCACGACGCTGATACCGGGATCGGCGAAGAACATGCGCGCGCGACTGAAGCTCATGTTCGAGCATGGCCTCCTCGATCGGCCCGAATGCCAGTACGACACCTACCGTCCCGGTGGCGGTTCCGCCGAGATCGTCTATGCCCTGGCCGACAAGGGCGCCCGGTTGCTTGCGGACTCCGGATGCGTGGAAGCCCGGGCGGCCGTGTGCTGGTCGCAGAAGAACCGCGCGGCCGGTCGCCCGTTTCTGGAGCACACCCTAGCCATCGCCGACTTCGCGATCCGCCTCGCCGTCGATGTGCGCACGAGGTCGGACATCGAATTGTCGGATGGCAATGCCCTGCTCGCGCGACTTCCGCCCTCGACGCTCGAGATGCCGAAGCCGTTTCGATTCAGCGTGCCGGTGATCCTGAATGGCACGCGTCATGTCATCGGCATCGAGCCCGATTACGCGTTCTCGCTCGGCTTCCCCGAGTTGCGGCAACGGGCGAACTATTTCGTCGAGGTCGATCGCGGCACCATGCCGGTCGAGCGTGCAGACCTTGCCGGATCGTCGATCCTGCGCAAGCTCGTCGCCTATCGCGAGTTGTGGCGATCCGGTTTGCACAGTTCACTGTTCAGCTGGCGCAACTTCCACGTTCTCATCGTTACCACTGAAATCGAACGCGCCAAGCACATGCGCGAAAGCGCACTCCGTCATCTTGGGTCCACCGATGCATCCCTGTTCTGGTTTGCCGATCGGTCAGCACTGGCGTCAGCGGGACCGTTGGCCCACACCTGGATCGATACGGCCGGAACGTCGAGATCGATTTCCTATTCTTGATTTTTTGGGGGCGCCTCGCCCTGGTTCGCCCACTTCCCTTTCGCGGCAGACCGGCCAACCGGGCTCTCGCGCGCCAAGCCTTTTGTCTTGGCCCTCCGGGCGTCGATCCCGTGGCGCAAAACAAAAGGCCCACGCAAGAATATCCGTGGGCCGCGTGCGGGGGATGAGGGATCGAGAAATGACATGCACGGCGCGGCCGTCGAGTGTTGTGTAGTGAATGAATGACGACGTTGCCGCGCGAAAGATCCCCCTTCCTCGCACGACTTGCACTCATCCTATCATGCGAAGTGCATGTGCCTAGCCTCGGGTGTGGATAGCACACGCATGCTAGACTGTCAGGACGCCTCCCGTTCTCGATGCAGCATCGATCACCGGTGCTGCCCAGAGGATAGGAGATCACTCATGTCCACCAAGCAGTCGAAGGCGAACGGCAACGGCGCGCGCCGCGACGCCGTGCCCACGCGCTTCACCTACGCATTGAAGTGCTACACGGCCGAGATCCGAACCGATGGATGGTGGATCGCCCGCACGACAACTTCGTTCGGTAGCGAGAAGCCGGAATGGTCGGGACCGTTTCAGTCGATCGAGACCGCATGCCTCGCCATTGCGCGAAGGCTCGCGACCGAGATCGCCGATCGGCACACCCGCTCCATCGAGGCGCACAAGCTCACGCCCGCACAGCCGCTCTACGGTTTGAAACCGACGACGCGGCTCCGCGCGCGGAAAGATGCGAGCGCCTTGTGATCCCCTGCCCCATTCGCAATTCGCGGGTGGGGCTTTTTTCTGTGACCTCGTTTCATGTTCGCTCGCGCGGCGTGCGCCGCCACGTCGCGGCAGCGCCTGCAACGCCGCGACATGTCTCGGCAAGCAACTCATTGCTGCGCGACGCGTCGCGTAACGAAGATGTGTTGTGTCGCGCTGCGATGTCGTAGCGCGCAGTCGCAGTGCACGACGGTTCATGCGTGCACGTTTACTCCGGCCCGAGTGTGCATAATTTGGGTGTCCTCTGAAACATGGAGGACATCATGCGCAAATACAAAATCATCTATGCCGACCCGCCGTGGGACTACGGCTCGTTCCCTTCGATGGACAAGGTCACGCACGCATACCCGCTGATGCGAACCGAGGACATCTGCGCGCTGCCGGTCGCGAGCATCGCGCACCCAGACGCGCTGCTCTTCCTGTGGGCAACGATGTGCAAGTTGCCTGAGGCGTTCCGCGTCATCGAGGCCTGGGGGTTCCGTTACGTGTCGAACGGCTTCACCTGGGTGAAGACGCATCCCTCGACCGGAAACTTCTGTGTCGGCATGGGCTACTGGACGCGGCAGAACGCCGAACTTTGTCTCGTTGCCAAGCGCGGTCGCCCGTCGCGCCGCGATAAGAATGTGTCGTCGGTGATCGTGTCGCCGCGCGGCGTGCATTCCGCGAAGCCCGCGATCGTGCGCGATCACATTTTGCGCGTCGCCGGTGATCTGCCGCGCATCGAACTCTTTGCGCGGAACAAAACGCCGGGCTGGGATATCTGGGGCAACGAGTTGCCGAACGACATCGATCTTGCGAATGCCGGCGACGATCATGTGAATGAGGTCGTGTGATGATGCGTCCGTGGCAAGCACTCGCCATCGTCAGCGGCGCAATCATCGCGGTCGTGATCGCGTTCGCGTCCATCAGCTACAACGCGACGCTCGGCACCGACGAGCCGGCGTTCGTGTGGTTGCCGGTCGTGACCAACACGACGATGTTCGCAGGCCTCGCACTCGCGTTCGATCTCGGCATGGTCGCGAGCGTGTTCGGGTTCTTCCACTGGCGGCAGTCGAACAGGATCGGGGCGGCGCTGTGCGTCGCCCTGTTCCTTATCGCGTCTCTTTTCTCTATTCATTCGGTGCGAGGATACATCGCGCTCAACATCACGCGATCTCTCGCGCCAGCCGAACGTGCAGCCGACATCTACCAGTCCCTGAAGCGGCAGCTGCTTGTGGAACAGGAGCACTTGAGCCGGCTGCGGGAAAAGAAGTTTGATGCCAGTCGTCGCGAGCGACGGGTGATCGATGCCGACATCGTGGCGCTGGAGAATCGAATTGTCGAAACGCGCTCGCGTCTCTCCCAGACCGACATCGGCCGTCACGTGTCGCCACTCGCCGGTCTCGAATGGTTCCTGGCGGTAACGCTCTGGTTCTTCAACGCGACCTGCTGGACAGCATGGTTCGGACACAAGACCAGCGCACCTGCGATCGCGGCCGACATGGTCGTCGATTGGCTCGCCGAGCGTGATCTCTCCCAGCCCCGCCACTGCGCCGAACTGTTCGAGGACTACCGCGCATGGTGCGCATCGGGTGGACGCGAGCCGCTAACGCACGTCAGGTTCTATGCCCGCCTCACCGAACTCGGCGCCCGCAAGTTCCGCGATGGCCGCAAAGGCCCGATGATGTATGTGATGGAGTGAGGCGACCCAGGTCCGGTTCCAGATTGAAGCAGAAGGAGTTGGCAGCCGCGGCTACGAGAATGACCCGGAGCGGCTGTGAGCAGTTGCAGCAAGCGTGGCACATCGTCGAACACGCCACAGAAGGAGCGGCCGTCTTGTATTGTTATGGGCACTTCTGTTTCAATTCCGCCAGGACTGCGGACAACATTCCGGCCGCTTGCAGATCGTAGTCGCTGATCAGCTTGCGTAGGCCAACCTTGGGGTGGGCCGTCGTACCGGTGGCGGAATCGTACTGCTCGTACATGATCTGCTCATAATCGCCGAACCTTCTGCCCATGAAAGAGCGCAGCGTGGTGCCCTTCGAGCTGTGCGTGTTCCTCGCCGGATGTCCAGCACAGCGGTTGCGCAGATCCCGGATATCGAGCCAAGGCGACGGTTTGGCCAGCATTGGCGCCGTGCCGAAGATTGACTTGTACAGCTCGACAATCGCATCTTGCTGTATGACGAGTGCCTGCATCACGCCCCAGAACTCGATGTAGGCAGCATGCGGGTTCGCGGAGAATCCGGTTGCCATGTGCACGCCGATTGACTCGGCGGTGTCTTGGATCAGGTACTTCGACGTGTAGAAGGCCGCGAATGCATCATCATCCGCAAAAAGTACTCCGGCCGGCGGAAGGCGGGCCTGCCAGTGATCTGCAATCTGCTGCCGGACGGACGAGACGTGCATCATCTCGGTCTCAAGTCTGCCGCGTATCGAGGTGAGAAGTCAGCCAGCCGACTACAACCTGCTCGTCCTCATCATCCCAGAAAAAGTAGAGCCTGAAGCAGTGGCGCGACTCGCGGGAGTTGCCCTTCGTAAAGTGGCGGTCCAGTTCGCGCTTCCTACCGTTGTGTTGGACAATGTACTCGTCCCCTTGTTCGCCTCGGCGTGTAGCAGTGATGCTACCTGCCTCGGCCAAACCGCAAGACGCGAGAGCTTCGATATATGCCTTTGCAAGTTCGTCGCCCCTGTCACGCCGCATAGGGACGTAATGGTCACGAAGCAGCAAGAGGGCGCGGTACACCAATGCCGGCTCTTCGTAGTCGGACTCCTTGGCTCCGCGTATCGCTCTGTTAGTTAGCACCACCGAGCCGGACAGATGCTTGTCGGCCCAATCCTTAAGATTTTCGAGACCGTCTGGAATCGGAGGTTCAACGGCAGTACCTGCCTTGCCCTTGACTTGGACCTCCAAAGTCCTAATGCGTTGGTTTAGTCGATAGGCCTCGCCTCGCGCCTCTTCTACTCGCCGCTGCGCCTCATCTCGTTCCTGTTCGGCCTCAGTAAGCAAACCACCATGCAGCGCCTTTTCTTCGTCTAGTGCTGCCCGAAGCTTCGCATTGTCCTCCTCGTAGAGACGTAGCAGGTCATCTTTGGTAGCACCGGATTCGCGGGCCTTGGTGAGGCTGACTGTTGCAGCGACCCGACGCACTTCTGAAAATGGAGGAAGGGTCGTCTCAAGATCACCACCCGACACCGTTTGCATTATTGCGCTTCGGACTAGGAATCTCTCGAAAGCTTCCGAGCCATAAACACCGTTCTCTTGCCACTGAGATATACGGTGAGGCAGGGCCAGCGGATGACGACGCGGATCGTCCGCATCCGTATCGAAGTTTGGCCGGTAGGTCCGTACTGCACGATTGAAGACTGAGAATTCCTTACCAACAAGGTCTGTTAGCATGTAGGCGGCACGTCCGGTCAGCACTGCTACGTGGGCCGCCCCGAGAGTTCGTCGGTGCACTGCCGCCACGGAAATTATTGCGCTCGCCGGGTCTGCGTCATCTTCTCCGAGCGAGATGGCACAGACGTCGGCACGTCGAGATTTCAAAGATAGTAGCCGGTGGAAATGATCTACGTCGTCATCAGAACACACGACCCACGGCGTCGGAGAAATAAGGCGTTCGTCGAGAAATGCTCGGCCACCGCCCACCACCTGGCCTATGAACGCTGGGATTGAAGGCTGGTAACGAGGGTTCTCCCCGCGTGCTGATACCACCAGCCTGCAACCGAACATAAGTCGGCCGTTGGGCTCCGCGGCCAACCCAATCTCAGTAATCCAAGTCCGCTGAGCAACCTCCTTGCAGGCATCGTCGACGCGAGCAGCCCAATACTTTGGTTGTTCAAGATGAGCAGCCGCAACTCGCTGAGCGCCCACGTCATCCAATTCGAATGTAAGCCCATCCCATGCTTGCTTGGGCAAGGGCTTGCCAGCCTTCCCGCGCACCCAGTCCAAAACTTCGTCACGGACAACCTTAAAGGCGTCGGGGCTATCGCGCTCGAGGCGCAACATGACCTGACTGACCGTCCTCACAGCGGCATAGCGGCCTACTGGCTGTGCCGCTCGCTCCGGTATCAGCATTGTCCAGTTTCCTGCCTCAACGGAACGTCGAGTTTGAAGATCGCTACAGCCGATTTGGGTTGCGGCGCCTGATCAAACCGTCACCGCACATCCGCGAGCTGGTGCGCGCGAATAACTCTGAGAATCACTATTCTGAGCAGACTGCAAATCAAAGTCTTGGTCAACGCCACCTACGGGAAAAAAAGTCGCCAGTTTGGAGTAGGGCAAGTAGGAGATTTTTTCCGCTGAGTTATGGCCTCGGACATGTCTAAATCAAATTTCTATAGTTTGTGCGCCGCACGATCCCTATCGAGGTCGATGGCAGCTCCTGGCCCGTGTCGTTCTACCTGTGACGTCGGCTATCTGGCCGCTACGACCGCTGCTCCGCGGACTAGGTTTCACTTCCCACCACCGTCCGGTGCGCCGAGCAGATACTCGGCCCACCTCTCCAATAGCACCCGCCGCTTCACCAGCAGATCCGATCGCTGATACGCGCGCTCGACGGTGCTGCCGACTTTGTGGCCGAGGATGGTTTCCTTGACCTCGTAGCTCGCGTCGGTCTGCTCCTCGGCCCAGGTGCGGAAGGTGGCGCGGAAGCCGTGCGGGCGCGCGTCCAACCCTGCCCGCTCCATGTACCGGGCGATCGTTGCGTCCGACATCGGCTTGCCGGTAGGCGACGGGAACAGCAGCGTCTGCCCGCTGCGCCGCCGCACGGCGGCGAGCACGCGCAGCGCCTCGTCGGAGAGCGGGATGCGGTGCTCGGCGCCGGTCTTGGTGCGCGCCGCCGGCACGATCAGCACGTCATCCTGGATGTCGCTCACGAGCGCAAAGCGGATCTCGCCGGTGCGGGCGACGGTCAACATCAGGAAGCGCAGCGCCAGGCACGTCATCTGCGGCTTGTCGCCAAGGGACCGGTAGAACGAAGGCGCATCCTGGTACGCCATCGACGGAATGTGCTGTGCCTGATGCCGCTGCTTGCCGAGCAGCGCCCGCGCCTTCATCGTCGCCTGCAGGTCGACGGTGAGCCCGAGCGCCGCCGCATGCTTGAGCGTGAGGCTGATCCGGTTCAGGGCCTTGCGCGCGCTCTCCGGCGTCGTGTGCCAGATCGGCGCCAGCGCGTCCTTGAGTGTATGCTGGTCGACGTCCTCGATCGCCAGCTCGCCGATCGCCGGAATGACGTGGGTCTGCAGCGGCGACAGCCAGCGTCCGGCTTTGCCGTCGCCCTTCAATTGCGCCTGCCGCGCGGAGAAGCATTTGTCGATCGCATCCGCCACCGTGAGGCGTGCCGTGCGCTTTCGCTGCGTCTCGCGCTCGGCGATGGGATCGACGCCCTCGCGCACGGTCCTGCGCGCGTCGGACGCCCGATTGCGGGCATCGGCAAGGGAGATGTCGGGCCACGGCCCAAGACCCATCTCGCGGCGCCGGCCGTCGATCATGATTCTCAAAACCCACTTGCCGGCTTGGCGGGAGCGCTTGACGAGCCACAGGCCCTGGCCGTCAGCGTATTTGCCCGGGCCGAGGTTCTTAGCCTTCATCGGATTCAGCGTGCTGTAGATCATCGGAGAGCCCTCCGGTCCACCTTTTAGTCCACCCTTTTCGGTCCCCCTTCTGGTCCACCCTTTGGTATGAGAAACTATGTTCAGCGGTGGTTAGCCTCGGAGACGTCGAAACGCAACTAACGGAATTATATCATATATTTGGCGTGATCGTGGCATGCCAAGAAATCACATGTCGGTGCCTCTTCTGGGCACCATAATTCTTTGCGCGCAGCCGTCACACCAACCCTGCGCGCGGCGGTTCCGATTGAGGCAGCGCCCTCGAACCCGCTCGATCGCCTCTTTCCGATATGTCGCACGCATGCGGACCAACCCTGGTCGGGGGACAGTGCGTCTCGCGCGTCCGATCGGCCTGACGCCAAGGACGACTGGCCCAGGAAGACCAGGCAGAATCGCAAGCGAGAATGGGGCAGGCCCGTGCATCGCGCAGTTCCAACACCGCGCCACACCGGCGCGTCGCCGTAACCACGTCTTGCCACATCGCCCAGCCGCAGCGCTGGCGCGGCATCGCTCCACTGTCTGCTGGCCCACGAATGGGTAAAGTCCTTCCCCCAAATTGCGATGCGAGCGTGACAGTTGTGCGTCCCTCCAAGGGTTTGCATTTGCTATATGGTCGAGCTAGGCGACGCTTCGCGACCGTGCGGCGGCCAGGATCGTCTGCGTGCCATAGGCGGCTTGCGCGAATCGTATGCTCGAACACCTGCAACCCTTGCTCGGCTGCGCTGTTAACGGGATGGGAATAGCTCATGTCTAAGCTCGACACTTCGACAGAGTCCGCAGTGCTCGAACCAGGCGGGGATCAGCCGATGCCCGGATCAAAAAAAGTCCACCTGAGAACGTTCGGTTGCCAGATGAACGTCTACGATTCCGAACGCATTTCGGAATCGCTGGCCGCCTACGGATATGTCGAGACCGAGACCGCGGACGACGCTGATCTGGTCATTCTCAACACCTGTCACATCCGCGAAAAGGCCGCCGAGAAGGTCTATTCCGAGCTTGGCCGCATCCGCCAGACGAAGGACGCCCGGCGCGCTGAAGGCCGCCAGACGCTCGTCGCCGTGGCCGGTTGCGTGGCGCAGGCCGAAGGTGCCGAAATCGTGGCACGAGCGCCGGTCGTCGATCTTGTGATCGGGCCGCAGAGCTATCACCGTCTGCCGGAGCTTCTGTTCCGTGCGAAGTCTGAAAGCCGCAGCATCGTCGAGACGCAGTTCCCGGACGAAGACAAGTTCTCGAAGCTCCCGAAGCGCGACCGGCCACGCGCCGCCTCGGCGTTCCTCACCATCCAGGAGGGCTGCGACAAGTTCTGCACGTTCTGCGTCGTGCCCTATACGCGCGGTATCGAATATTCCCGTCCGGTTGCGGCAATCCTCGCCGAAGCCAAGCAGCTCGTGTCGCGGGGCGTCTCGGAAATCACGTTGCTCGGGCAGAACGTCAACGCCTACCACGGCGAGGCCGAGGCCGGCGGCAACGCGACGCTGGCGATGCTGATCGGACGACTTGGCGAGATCGACGGCGTCGAACGACTGCGCTACACGACGAGCCACCCCCGCGACATGGGGGACGACCTGATCGCCGCTCACGCCAGCGAGCCGAAGCTGATGCCCTATCTGCATCTGCCGTTCCAGTCCGGTTCGGATCGGATTCTGGCCGCCATGAACCGCAAGCACACTGCGGCGGACTACGTGGCGCTGATCGCAAAAATTCGCCGAGTGCGCCCCGACATCGCGTTATCCACCGATATCATCGTCGGCTTTCCTGGCGAGACGGAGCGCGATTTCGAGGCTACGCTCGGCCTCGTCGAACAGATCGGTTTCGCGCACGCTTACTCGTTCAGGTACAGCGCCCGTCCCGGCACGCCTGCGGCCAACATGGCGGATCAGGTTCCCGAGGCCGTCGCCGTCCATCGCCTGCATACGCTGCAGCGGCTGCTCGATAAGCATCAAACCCGCTTCAACGCCGATTGCGTAGGTCGCACGATCCCCGTTCTGTTCGAGCGCTCGGGCCGTCGCGACGGGCAGCTGATCGGCCGGTCGCCGTATCTGCAACCCGTTCATGCTTTCGCCGACCACGGTATGCTTGGCCGCATCCTGCCGGTCGAGATACTCGGGTCGGGCCCGAACAGCCTTTCGGGTGTGGTGCGCGCTGCTTAATGCGGCGCAGCTGTGCCCCAAAGGCGCTTGCCAATCGCTTCTTTCAGCGGAACACTCCGAACCACGGCATGTTCTTGCGCCGGGTCGGGTCGCGCCATATGTGCCAGTCCGCGATGCTCCCCGGGGTTGACCATCCGCCCTCAGGCGACAGTGGAGACCTTGATTTGACAGGCTTTCGCGGTTCTTCCGCAGCGGGTGCCGGACGCGCGTCCAGGCCCCAGACCGGCAACTTGCGGGTTGTCGTGCCGTTTGAGGACAACCGTTTGCTGACGCAGGTTCTGGGTCAATTCGATTCGAACCTGGCCCTGATCGAGGATCGGCTGGGCATCGAGGCCCACGCCCACGGCAACGTCGTAATCCTGACCGGTTCCGACACCGGATGCCAGATCGCTCGAGGTGTGCTCGAGGAGCTCTATGTGCGTGCCGGTCGTAACGAGCCGATCGGCCCAGGGGACTTCGACGGCCTGATTCGTCATGCCCGGCAGGAGTCCAGTCCAGGCGATAGCGGTGGCCCGGCGCAGGTTGCGACGCGCCGCAAGGCAGTTCTGGCCCGCACGCCAACCCAAAGCACGTATATGCGCGCCATCGAATCGACCGACCTCGTGTTCGGAATCGGACCGGCCGGTACCGGAAAAACCTACCTTGCCGTCGCCTACGCCGCGCATTTCCTCGAGCGCGGGATTGTCGAACGGATCATTCTGTCGCGACCGGCCGTGGAGGCCGGCGAGCGTCTCGGGTTCCTTCCCGGCGACATGCGCGAGAAGGTCGACCCCTATCTGCGCCCGCTCTACGATGCGCTCTACGACGTGTTACCGCCTGAAAAAGTCGAGCGCGACATCGAGACCGGCGTCATCGAAATCGCACCACTCGCGTTCATGCGCGGCCGCACTCTTGCCAATGCGTTCGTCATTCTGGACGAGGCGCAGAACACCACCAGCATGCAGATGAAAATGTTCCTGACGCGCCTCGGCGAGAACGCCAAGATGGTCGTGACCGGCGATCCGACGCAAATCGACCTGCCGCCGGGCGTGACGTCTGGTCTGGTCGAAGCCGAGCGGCTGCTCGATGGCGTCGAGGGCATAAGGGCGGT
The DNA here is from genome assembly GCA_020442185.1 of Hyphomicrobiaceae bacterium. Taxonomy (GTDB): domain Bacteria; phylum Pseudomonadota; class Alphaproteobacteria; order Rhizobiales; family Hyphomicrobiaceae; genus JAEUMD01. Next base: position 8,336 of record JAGRKS010000096.1, on the reverse strand, counting down.
ACGGTTCAAATCCGCCGACGTCGTTCGTCGCGATCTTGTCGCAAGGATCGTTGAAGCGTACGACAAGGTAGTCTGATAAGACGAAGGTTATGACGACACGACCGAACCAGAGCGACGGCACTAGTGTGGCGCCGTCCGCGTCGGGCCATTCCGCAGGTGGCCCATCCCCGACCGGGCAGGACGAACCAGCCGATCCGGAGCCTAAGCCTCGGATTTATCTCGATCTTATCGACGAGGATGAGGCCTGGGGCGCGGTTCCGGATCGGGAAATGCTGATCCGGGCAGCCGTGGCGGCGGTGGCTACCCATCCGGCTTCCGCGCTCACGCTCCTGAGTTTCCTCACCGATGCACGGCCCGTCGCCACGGATGCCGAAGCCGTCGTCGTCCTTACGACCGACGACGAGGTCGCGGCCCTGAATCATCAGTTCCGTGGCAAGCTCGGCCCCACCAATGTGCTGTCGTTTCCCGCGCCTTCGCCGCCACCGGGTGCCAATGCCAGTGCCAGTGCCATTGCCAGTGCCAGTGCCAGTGCGCGTGCTGGTGCCGAAACTGGTCCGACACTGGCGCTGGGCGATATCGTTCTCGCCGCCGAGACCGTGTTTCGGGAAGCGCGCGAAATGGCCACCAAAGTCGAGCACCACCTGCAGCACCTGGTGGTGCACGGACTGTTGCATCTCCTCGATTACGATCACCTGACAGCTGAGGATGCCGACGCGATGGAGCGGCTCGAGACGGACATTCTGGCCGCGCTCGACGTGCCGGACCCTTATGCCGGCAGCGAGCCCGAAGCGATGTCTCCCGTAGCAGCAACCAGAGTTGAGACCCCATGACCGCGGACACGACGCCGACGAGATCGGACTTGCCAGCTTCTGCGAGCGACGACAATCGCGGCGGACTGATGAGCTGGGTTGCGGCAGTCCGCAACAAATTCGGCCTGCAAAGCGGGCAGACACTTCGCGACACACTCGAATACGCGCTGAAGGAGGGGCAGTCCGACACCGATGCGTTCTCAGCCGAAGAGCGCGGCATGCTGCTCCGCCTGTTGCGCTTCGGCGCAAGCCGCGTCGAGGACATCATGGTGCCGCGCGCCGACATCATTTCCGTCGACGAGGCCGAGCCGTTGAGCGAGCTGTTGACGCAGTTCGAGGAGGCCGGCGTCTCGCGCATCCCGGTCTTCCATGACACGCTCGACGATCCGCGCGGCATGGTGCACGTCAAGGACCTGTTCGGGTGGATCGTGGAACGCGCGCGGGCCGAAGCGCGCAACGGCCGCTCGACGGACGTCGCCGATGGTGCGGGCACTGGCGATGCCCCACCGTCGCCAGCCGTCGCAGGCGCGGAGCACGACGAGGGCGGCGAGATCGATTCATCCATGATCGATTTCTCGAGCATCGACCTGTCGTGCTCGATCGCGAGCACGAAGATCCGCAGACCCGTGCTTTTCGTGCCCCCGTCGATGCCGGCCATGAACCTGCTGATCAGAATGCAGTCGACGCGCATTCACATGGCGCTCGTCGTTGATGAATACGGTGGTACGGATGGCCTCGTGACGATCGAGGATCTGGTCGAGCAGATTGTCGGCGATATCGAGGACGAGCACGACGAAGCCGAGGATGCGCACATTTCCACCGACCCGAAGCTTGGGCTCGTCGCGTCGGCGCGCACGCCCGTGCATCAACTCGAGGAACACCTCGGCATCAAGCTGCTGACACCCGATGAGGAAGCGGAGATCGATACGCTCGGCGGCCTGACGTTCGCGATGCTCGGCCGCGTACCGGCGCGCGGTGAGATCGTCCGGCATCAGTCGGGTGTCGAGTTCGAGGTGCTGGACGCCGATCCGCGTCGTGTCAAGAAACTGCGGATCCACGCGCCGAAGTCGGGGATCGAGACGGCCGCGGAACCGACGTCGTGACCGCAGCCGAGCCGCCCAGGACGACGCGACAAGAGAAAGCGCAGGCGATGGTAGCGCCGGCCGGGATCGCTCGCGGCCTCGCCGGTGCGGTCGCGTGGCTCCAGGACGCCCCCTCGCTGGCGCGCGCCGCCGTTGCGTTCGCGGCGGGTTCACTTTCGGTACTGGCGATGGCGCCGTTCTTTCTGGCGCCGATCCTGTTCCTGACGCTGCCGGTGCTCGTCTGGCTGATCGATACGGCGGACGTGAACGGCCGGACAGAAGCGTCGAACCCGTCTTTCGTTTTCGATCGTGGCGCCATCGGCCGGGCGGGCGTTGCCGGCTGGTTCTTCGGATTCGGATATTTCGTGTTCGGCATGTTCTGGATCGGCGAGGCGTTCCTTGTCGAGGCCGAAAAATTCGCGTGGCTGCTGCCCGCGGCGGTCACGCTGCTTCCTGCCGGACTGGGCTTGTTCTTTGCCGCCGCCGCCGCCGCCGCGCGCGCGTTCTGGCGACCGGGACTGTCGCGCGTGCTCGTTCTCGCCATCGCCTTCGCATCCGCCGAGTGGGTGCGCGGACATGTATTCACCGGTCTGCCGTGGAACGTGATCGGCTACGCACTCACCTATCCCGATGCCGGCATGCAGGCGGCCGGCCTCGTCGGTGTCTACGGGCTGACACTGGTCGCGATCATCGCATTCGCGGCGCCCTTGACGAGCCTTGCGAACGCCGTGTCCGCCGCGTCCGACGGACGTCGGCGTGCCGCGCTCTCGGGTGTCGTCATTGCGGCTGTGTTGCTCGGTTCACACTGGGCTTATGGCGCGGCGCGTCTGGCCGCCGCCACGCGTGACATGGTGCCGGATGTTGTCCTGCGCATCGTTCAGCCGAGTGTCGACCAGCGCGAGAAGTGGCAGCCTGACAAACAAGGGCAAATCTTCGAGCTGCATGTCGCCCTGTCACGCCAGACGCCGGCCGGAAAGGTGGACGACCTCGCCGGCATCACGCACCTCGTCTGGCCGGAGGCGGCGATGCCGTTTCTGCCGCTCGAAAGCCCCGGCGCGCTCGATCGCATCGCCGCCATGCTTCCGCCCGAAGCACAACTGATCACCGGCGCGCTTCGTGCCGAGCGGCACGGCGCGGCGCCGGCCGACGACGCGGCGATACCAAGGGAGGGAGCGGCCGCGGGCGCGCCCCGTCCCGATGTCTATAATTCTCTGATGGTGTTCGACACGGAGGGCCGGCTGGCCGCGAGCTACGACAAAATCCACCTCGTTCCGTTCGGTGAATATCTGCCGGCGCAATCTGCGCTCGAAGCGATCGGGCTCGAGCAGCTGACACGTCTGCGTGGCGGGTTCACGGTGGGAGCGAAACCGCGCCCCATCCTCGCCGTGGCGGGGCTGCCGCCCCTGCTCGGCCTGATTTGCTACGAAGCCATATTTCCCGCGGCCGTCGTCCAGGGCCTCGCCCGGCCCGGCGTGATCGTCAACGTCACGAATGACGGCTGGTTCGGTAATACCACCGGGCCACGACAGCATTTCCATATGGCGCGCGTGCGTGCCGTAGAAGAGGGCGTGCCGGTGGTCCGCGCCGCCAACAACGGGATTTCAGCGGTAATCGATCCGTATGGCCGGGTCGAAGGCCAACTCGGCCTCAATGAGCGGGGTGTATTGGACAGCGGGCTGCCGCGCGCCCTCTCAGCCCCGCTTTATGCCGAGACGGGGGATCTTGGGTTCGCTCTCCTGCTCGGCATTCTGGCGCTGGTGGCCGCCACCGGAACGCGCCGCAACGGTTAGCAACCGCGAATCACTCGACAATCCTGAGGCTGCCGACGCGGGTTGCCGCAGATAGCAGGGCGGGCGTTGACGGCGCGGTTGCGCGCACCTAGACATTGTAGCCCGTCGGCCGGATGCCACTCAGGCGCGAGAAAGCTCGAGCATAAAAACATGTCGAACGAAAAACTAGCCAAGCAAGCGTCGGGTGAACCGGCCGAAGAGCGCAACGCGCGACGGCCCAATCCTGTCGATAGCCACGTCGGCGCCCGCGTCAAGATGCGCCGCATGCTGCTCGGGATGAGCCAGGAGAAACTTGGCGAGTTGTTGGGCCTGACATTCCAACAGGTCCAGAAATACGAAAAAGGCGTCAATCGGATCGGTGCGAGCCGATTGTTCGATCTCGCACACGTGCTCGGCGTTCCGGTGCAGTTCTTCTATGACGAATTGCCGTCGGCGACCGCTGAAGCCGTGATTGGCGTGGCGGGGCTTGCGGAAGAGGGCCCCGAAGGCTATGTCGCCGACGCGATGTCTTCTCGCGATGGCATCGAGCTTTCGAAGGCTTTCTCGCGCATCGCCGACCCGCAGGTGCGGCGCTCCGTGGTCGACATGGTGAAGGCGATCGCGAAAGCGCAAAAGAATTGAACACAATGTCGGCCGGGTGCCTGGCGGTGCTGCGCCACACGCGCAAATCGTCCCCAGTCATATGATGAGGCGGGCCCTGCTCGCTTGACCGCCTGTCAAATCCTTGCGAAAACCCGCCGAATTCGACGGGAATGGCACTCGTATTCGACGAGCAAATCTGTTTGGGGGGCCTTGTGGCTAGACTTTCCTATCACTTCACCAGTGAATCGGTATCTGAAGGCCATCCGGACAAGGTCTGCGATCGCATTTCCGACGAGATCGTCGATCTGTTCTATCGCGAGGGTCCGAATGCCGGGATCGACCCCTGGGCAATCCGCGCCGCCTGCGAAACGATGGCGACGACCAACCTCGTCATGATCGCCGGCGAGACGCGTGGTCCCGAGACCGTAACCAAGGACTGGATCGCCCACGTCGCGCGCATGGCCATTCGGGATATCGGCTACGAGCAGGACGGTTTCCACTGGGAATATGCCGACATCGAAGTCCTGCTGCATCCTCAGTCCGCCGACATTGCGCAGGGCGTCGATGCGTCCGGCAACAAGGACGAAGGCGCGGGTGACCAGGGCATCATGTTCGGATACGCCTGCCGCGACACGCCGGAGCTGATGCCGGCGCCGATCTACTACAGCCATAAGATCCTCGAAGTGCTGGCGAAGGCGCGTAAGACCAAGGACGGCAGCCCCGCCAACAAGCTCGGGCCGGACGCCAAGAGCCAGGTGACGGTTCGCTATGAAAATGGCAAGCCGGTCGCCGTCACCCAAATCGTCCTGTCGACGCAACATCTCGATCCCTCGCTGACGTCGAGTGATGTGCGTACGATCGTCGAGCCTTATATCCGCGGCACGCTGCCCGCCGAATGGCTGTCCGACCAGACGGTCTGGCACGTCAACCCGACCGGGAAATTCGTGATCGGCGGTCCGGACGGCGACTGCGGCCTCACCGGACGCAAGATCATCGTCGACACCTACGGCGGCGCGGCTCCGCACGGCGGCGGCGCCTTCTCGGGCAAGGACCCGACGAAGGTCGACCGTTCGGCGGCCTATGCGGCGCGCTATCTCGCGAAGAACGTCGTCGCGGCAGGTCTGGCGGATCGCTGTTCGATCCAGTTGTCGTACGCCATCGGTGTGGCAGAGCCGCTGTCGATCTATGTCGACACCTACGGCACCGGGAATGTCGATGAGGCAAAGATCGAGACAGCCCTGCGCGACGTGATGCGCCTGACGCCACGCGGAATTCGCGAACATCTCGATCTCAACCGGCCGATCTATGCCCGGACGTCGGCTTACGGGCACTTCGGTCGCGCCCCTGACGCGGACGGTGGATTCTCGTGGGAGAAGACAGATATCGCCGAGAAGCTGAAGAGCCACCTTGGCTGAACCGCATCGGCCGCCGCGTTCGCGGCGATGACGATCGGTAATCTCGAACGACAGGCGGCCGCGAAGTCTTTCGCGGCCGCAGCCATAAGGGACGTGGCGTTGACTTCAGACGGAAAGGATCGCGCGCCCGCGGCCACGTTCGACGGTGCGGGTGAGGCGCTTCGGGATCTACGCTCCTTCGGCCGCCGTCGCGGTCGCAAGGCGACGGACCGTCAGCGGATGCTGCTCGAGACCGTTTTGCCGCGCGTGGCAGTTGATCCCGAGGCCGTCGCGTCGGCATGTGCGCCGTCGGCCGCCGGTGTGCGTGAACTTGCAGCGGCGCTCGGCTTCGAGGTCGCACCGCGAGAGCTCTGGCTGGAGATCGGCTTTGGCGGCGGCGAGCATCTCGTTGCGCAGGCGTTGGCGTGCTCCGATATCGGCCTCATTGGTGCCGAGCCTTTCGAGGACGGCGTCGTCAAGGTGCTCGATGCGATCGAAACCGAGGCCATCGCCAATATCCGTGTTCTCGCCGACGATGTCCGCCCACTGCTGCGTGCATTGCCCGCGGCGTCCCTGTCGCGCGTCTTCGTGTTGTTTCCCGATCCGTGGCCGAAGCGACGCCACCAGAAGCGGCGGCTCATTCAGCCGGATTTCGTCGAGCTGCTGGCCCGCGTTCTGAAGCCTGGCGGCGAATTCCGCTTCGCTTCCGACATTGACGACTATGTGCGCACGGCGCTGATCGCCATTACGGGAAATCCGCACTTCTCGTGGGTCGTCGGCCGGCCCTCGGACTGGCGCACGCGCCCGGAGGACTGGCCGCAGACGCGCTACGAACAGAAGGCCTATCGCGAAGGCCGCAAGGGCTATTTCTTCAGGTTCCGCCGCATCTGACCCACGCTCCGCAGGCGGGCACGGTGCGCGAAATATGATCATAAGAGGCTTGCAAGCACCGTCACAATCACGTAACATCCTCTTGCTCATGATCATCTCAACTCTGGGAGTGGATCCTCCGGGTCCGCTCTTTTTGTTTTGGGGAAACGTCATGCGCGAGGATGATCACTCGGATACGCGAACACGGATGCAGACAGGCGTTGATGGCGCGCTGGATCGCCGCTTTTTGACCGAATTCGGGCACGAAGCGGATGTCGCCGCCCTTGTCGAGCCGGTTCTCGAAAACCTTGGCTTTCGTCTGGTTCGCGTCGATATTTCCGGTCGCGATGGCAAGACAGTCCAGATCATGGCCGAGCGGCCGGACGGGACGATCAACATCGATGATTGTGAAGCGATCTCACGGGCGGTATCACCGCTGCTCGACGTGCACGATGTCGTCAGTGGCGCCTACCGCCTCGAGATATCGTCACCGGGCATCGATCGCCCGCTCGTTCGGCCGTCCGACTTCGAGTTGTGGGCCGGCAACGAAGCGAAGATCGAGTTGAAGGAGCCGGTCGGGGGCCGCAAACGCTACCGCGGCACGCTCGAAGGCTTCGCCGACGGTGAAGTAAGGCTCGAAGTCGATCTCGAAGAGATCGGCAAAACGATACTGGGGTTTCCGGTTGCGCTGATCGCGGATGCGAAACTGGTGCTGACCGATGAACTTGTTCGTGAGGCGCTCGCCCGCGCAAAGAAGCAGGCGAAGCCCGGATCGGCGCCGCACGATGGCGCGGATCTCGACCCGTCGGAGGAATAGAACGTCATGGCGATGGCCGGCATCAGTGCCAACAGGCTCGAGCTTCTGCAGATCGCTGACGCGGTCGCGCGTGAGAAGTCGATCGACCGCAAAATCGTGCTTCAGGCGATGGAAGACGCGATACAGAAGGCGGCGAAATCGCGCTACGGTTCCGAGAACGACATTCGCTGCGAGATCGACCCCAAGACGGGCGAGACGCGGCTTTCGCGCGTGCTGGCCGTGGTCGAGCAGGTCGAGAACGATTCGACCGAGGTGACGCTCGACGATGCCGTGCGGCGCAACCCAGAGGCAAAGATCGGCGACCTGATCGCCGAGCCGCTGCCGCCGCTCGATTATGGCCGTGTCGCCGCGCAGAATGCCAAGCAGGTCATCGTCCAGAAGGTCCGCGAAGCCGAGCGCGACCGCCAGTTCGCTGAATACAAGGATCGCGTCGGCGAGATCGTCAACGGCACAGTCAAGCGTGTCGAATATGGCAACGTGATCGTCGATCTCGGACGCGCCGAGGGCATCATTCGTCGCGATGAAATGATCCCGCGCGAAAACGTTCGTTTCGGCGACCGCATCCGCTCGTTCATCTACAATGTCGAGCGCACGCAGCGCGGCCCGCAGATCTTCCTGTCGCGCACGCGACCCGAATTCATGTCGAAACTGTTCGCGCAGGAAGTTCCCGAGATCTACGACGGCGTCGTCGAGATCAAGTCGGTCGCGCGTGATCCGGGCTCGAGGGCCAAGATCGCCGTCATCTCGAAGGATTCCTCGATCGATCCGGTCGGCGCGTGCGTCGGCATGCGTGGCGCCCGTGTGCAGGCCGTCGTCAACGAACTGCAGAACGAGAAGATCGACATCATTCCATGGAAGCCGGACGCTGCCGAGTTCATCGTCAATGCGCTTGCTCCAGCCGAGGTGACGAAGGTCGTCCTCGACGAGGATTCCAACCGCATCGAGGTCGTCGTGCCAGAAAGCCAGCTGTCGCTGGCGATCGGCCGCCGCGG
>JAGRKS010000095.1 GCA_020442185.1 Hyphomicrobiaceae bacterium | reverse complement strand
AGCGAGGATCAGCCGTGAGCGAGAACAAGCCGTGAGCGCAAAATCCAGCCCTCAACCGAGTGATCTGGCCACGAGCCTGCCGAGGCGCGAAATGCCTATGTCGATCGCTGCCGCATCCGGTAGCGAGTAGCTCAAGCGGATCGTGTTGCGTCCGCTGCCGTCGGTGAAGAACGCGCCGCCTGGAACGAAGGCAACGCGCTCCTCGGCGATCGAACGGCGGAGCAGTTCGGCTCCGTCGAGCCGCTCCGGCAGAGTGACCCAGACGAACAATCCGCCTTCCGGTCGGGTCCAGGTGACGCCCTCGGGCATATGCGCGGCCAGCGCGGCCAGGATCGCATCGCGGCGCTCGCGATAGAGCGCGGTTGCCCGCTCGACCTGCGCCGGGTACGTGCCGACCGCGACGTCGCACATGACCATTTGGTTGATGAGCGAGCAGTTGAGGTCGGACGCCTGCTTGACGAGCGTGAGCCGGCGGACGATGGGCGCCGCCGCGCAAACCCAACCGATCCTGAGGCCCGGCGTCAAAGTCTTCGAGAACGTTCCGCAATAGACGACGCGCGAGGCGTCGAGGCCCCCGGCGCGAGCCGCATCGATGGCCTGGATCGGTGGTACCGCGCTGCCCTCGAATCGCAATGCGCTATAGGCGGCATCTTCGATGATCGCGCAATCGAGGTCGGCGGCGAGTGAGAGAAGGCCGTTGCGCGCGGCAAGCGACATGGTCTCGCCGGTCGGGTTCGCGAAGTCGGGGACGACGTAGCAGAACTTTACGGTGCCGCCACGCCCTGCAGCCGCCTCCAGATAGGACCGCGGCGTGCGATTGCCTGCTTCTGGACGCAACGTGTCGTAGTTCGGTTCATAGGCTGAAAACGCCTGCAGTGCGCCGAGATAGGTTGGCGCCGCGACGAGTGCCGTATCGCCTTCCGTCAGAAACAGCTTGCCGAGAAACTCGAGCGCCTGTTGCGAGCCCGACGTCACCAGGATGTTGTCCGGCCGGGCCGGCACGCCGAGGTCCGCCATATGCCGCGCGATCCACGCGCGCAGCGGTGGATAGCCTTCGCTCACGGAATACTGCAGCGCCTGACCAGAGACGACCGGATCGGCCAGGATCGCTTGATAGGCCGCCGACACGCGCTCGCGCGGGAAGAGCGCGGGATCGGGAATACCCCCGGCGAACGAGATGATCCCTGGCTGTTCCAGCAGCTTCAAAAGCTCGCGGATCTCGGAGGCCCGCATTCGCTCGGCACGCCTCGCATATCGCGGCTCGTTCATCGTTGTGTTTTCCTCAAGGGGAGCTGGCGACACTTCCGGCACGCGGCTCGGCGCGACAACAACACCGGCCAGCAGGCCGGTGTCAATGGCGGTCAAAGCGCAAGTCGGCACCGGCGCTGCGATGGATGTCCCCATATCGACGGCGGGCGCCCTGGCGAGGGCGGGGCGTATGAGAAGGCGAACGCAGGTGGCCGCCAATCGAGAAGCGGCGCCCCGGTTGCGAGGCGCCGCTCAATTATTCAGTCGTTCATTCTGGCCCGAATCCTCGGCCGCTCCGCCTTAGCCAGCGCCCTTGGCGTTGCGCTCGAAGGCGACGGTCAGCTCGTACTCTCCGGGGCGGGCACCTTCAGCCACCAGGAACGTCACCTCGCGCACAGCCGAGAAGTAGCCGATCGGCTTGTCGACCGCGACGGTAACGGGAATCTTGATGCTGTCGCCAGCGACCGTGGCCCGGCTAGAGTCGGTCACCGCGATGTTGATCGGCAGCGTCACCGTGCCGGACTGGCCGCGCGGGCCGAGGAGCACCCGGCCGGAGAAGCCATACTTCACCGTGACCCGCCCCTGCTCGACGCGGCACTCGCGCGCGGTCTTGGTGATTTCACCGCGATGCATGATGGCGAGGCCGTCGCCAGCGCGGCCCTCTTCGTAGAACGTGATGTTGCCATCGCGTCCCGAGACGACGAATTTCGGGCAGCCGGGTGAAATGCCGCCAGTCACCGTTGCGCCCGGCGTCGAGCTGTCGGCCTTGGCGGCGGTCAACAATTGCTCTTCCGTCACGCCGCCGGCGACGTCAGGCACCGTTTTGGAGCTGCTGCCGAAGACACCACCGCCGAGCCCCGACGTCAGGGACGACATGCCACAACCGGCAACCAGAAGCCCGGCTACCGCGATGGAAACCAACCCAAGCGCGCTCTTGATGCGCGCGGCGAAGCATTGCGTCATGGCGCCCCGATCCGCATAATCGCGCCATGGAACGGTGGCGCGACTGAATGAACCCCCGAGCCTCGAGAAGAGGCTCCCTGTCGTATCCCGACTCAAATCTACCACCCAGAAGATGTTCCGGCCAAGCCACCGCTCGCCGGAGCCTGTTGAGAGACAAGGCACAATAAATGGCCGACAGCACTCCGGCACCGACATCGTCCCCGACAATAGAGCCGCGACCGGCACTCCGGATACTGCTTGCCGCTCCACGTGGTTTCTGCGCTGGCGTCGATCGCGCGATCCAGATCGTCGAACTGGCGTTGGCGAAATACGGTGCCCCCGTCTACGTCAGGCACGAGATTGTGCACAATCGCTACGTTGTGGATACGCTCAAGGCAAAAGGCGCCATTTTTGTGGAGGAGCTGGCCGAGATCCCGCAAACGGACCAACCCGTGATCTTTTCGGCACACGGGGTAGCCAAGGCCGTGCCGGCTGCCGCCAAGGCGCGCAACCTTTTTGTGCTCGATGCCACGTGTCCACTGGTCTTCAAGGTGCATTTCGAGGCCGAACGACATCACCGCGAAGGCCGCGAAGTCGTGCTGATCGGCCACGCCGGCCACCCGGAAGTGGATGGCACCATGGGCCAATTGCCGATCGGTGCCGTGCATCTGATCGAGACCATCGGCGATGTCGAACGGTTCACCCCGAAGGACGCCGGCCAATTGGCCTACGTCACCCAGACGACGCTGTCGCTCGACGACACGGCGGCAATCGTCGAGGCCTTGAAGCAGCGCTTTCCGGGGATCATCGGTCCGCACAAGGAAGACATCTGCTACGCCACGACCAACCGCCAGAACGCCGTCAAGGCGATTGCGCCGAAGATCGACTGCCTGCTCGTCGTCGGCGCGCCCAACAGTTCGAATTCGCTGCGTCTCGTCGAGGTCGGGGCGCGCGCCGGCTGCGAGAAGGCTCGCCTGATCCAGCGCGCCGGCGACATCGTCTGGCAGGACCTCGAAGGCGCCCGCACGATCGGCGTCACGGCTGGCGCATCCGCGCCTGAGGTGCTCGTCGATGAGGTCATCGCGGCGCTCGCCGAACGTTTCGACATCGTCGTCGAGGTCGTCAGCACCGCCGAGGAGCGCATCGCGTTCAATATTCCGCGCGAACTTCGCCAGCCGGCCGCTTGACGGAGCGCGATCTGCCCCGCAAACACTCCCTCGTCAATCCACCGCAGACGCGAACTCCCGTTGGCGTGCGTCCGCTTCGAAAGAACCAGCACGCACAATGGCCGTCTACACCGAAGTGAGCGACGAGGAACTGGCGGGCTTCATCGCCGGCTACGGCATTGGATCGCTCCTCTCCTACAAGGGCATCGCCGAGGGCGTCGAAAACACGAATTACATGGTCCACACCGACCAGGGAACCTTCATTCTGACGCTCTACGAACGCCGTGTTGCGCACACCGACCTGCCGTTCTTCCTCGGACTGATGGAGCATCTGGCGGCGCGCGGCGTTCCTTGTCCGGTGCCACTGCGCAATGCCCGGGGTGAACCACTCGGCGTTCTGGCCGGCCGTGCCGCGGCGCTCGTCACCTTTCTCGAAGGGTTCTGGATCCGCCGGCCGAACGCCGATCACTGCGCGCGCGTCGGCACCGCACTCGCCGGGTTGCATGTCGCTGGCGCGGACTTTCAACTCGAGCGGGCGAATGCGCTCGGCCCGGCCGGCTGGGCAAGCCTGTTCGATCGGTTCGAGGACCGCGCGAATGACGTCGCCAACGGGCTTGGCGACCTGATCGCCGACGAACTGGCGCATCTCGAACGCCATTGGCCGCAACATCTGCCGACCGGCGTGATCCATGCCGATCTCTTTCCCGACAACGTGTTCTTCATCGGCGCCGAGCTGTCGGGCCTCATCGACTTCTACTTTGCCTGCAACGACGCCTTCGCTTACGATCTCGCCATCTGCCTCAACGCCTGGTGCTTCGAGCCGGACTTCACGTTCAACGTCACGAAGGGGCGCGCCCTCATCCGCGGCTACGAGCGCGTGCGTCCACTGACGCAGCCCGAACGCACGGCGCTTCCCGTGCTGGCTCGTGGCGCGGCGCTGCGCTTCCTCATCACACGGTCCTACGATTGGCTGAACACGCCGGCTGGCGCACAGGTGAAGCCGCACGATCCCAACGACTACGTCAGGCGTCTACGGTTCCACCAGGCAGTCGCCACGTTCAGCGATTACGGGGTGGAGCCCGGGGCATGACGAGCAGCAAGGCGGCAAAGCCCACCATCACCATCTATACGGACGGCGCCTGCTCGGGTAATCCCGGCCCCGGCGGCTGGGGTGCCATCCTGATCTCCGGAGAACACCGCAAGGAAATGAGCGGCGGCGAGGCGCAGACCACGAACAACCGCATGGAACTGTTCGCGGCGATTGCCTCGCTTGAGCAGCTGAAACGCGCAAGTCACGTCGAACTGCATACCGACAGCTCCTATCTGCGGAACGGCATCATGCAGTGGATTCACGGTTGGAAGCGTAACGGCTGGCGGACGGCAGACAAGAAGCCGGTGAAGAATGCGGAGCTATGGCAGCGGCTCGAGGCGGCGGCGGGCCGGCACGACGTCACGTGGCACTGGGTGAAAGGCCATGCCGGCCACCCCGAGAACGAGCGGGCCGACGAACTGGCCCGCGAAGGCATGGCGCCCTTCATGCCGGCGCGACGTAAGACCGGCGGCTGACACGAGGGACACGCGCGCCACCGCACGTGTTGGCAAATGCCACGGCCCGTAGTCCGCCATCGCCCCCGACATTCGCTCGGGCATCGAGCGCGTGGAAACGGCAGCACGAGCATTTCCGGCAAAGACAACGCACCTCCACGAAACCCGGTGGATAACAAGTACCGCCGATAAATCGGCAGGCTGCATTGCGGTATTCGCGACGGGATTTCTTCAGCGAACTCGCGCGTTGCCGCTCGAGCGCAGCCAGGTCGATGATTGGGAAATTGCCGTCCACGCGACTTGATTGCCACACACGGCAACCTCGAAGAATAGGCGAATTTGCAAGTAAATGCCGTGAGTTGGGTCCGAGGGTTCGACAACCTGTGATTTGTCGATCGACGTGAGTCGCGTTACGTTGACGCACTCGATGTTTCGATTCCTGACTTGGGAGAAATTAATGCTGCGAAGCACATTGATGGCCGCATTTCTGACGTTCGCCGTCGTGCCGACAGCCTCGTCTGCGATCGCGGATTCACTGTCGGGTTCATGGGCGGGTAGCGGCTCGGTACGCTATGGCGACACCCGCGAACGGGCGAGCTGCCGCGCGCGCTATTCTCGAATCGGCGGCACCAGCTACACCATGAATGCCCAATGCGCGACACCATCAGGCCGGGTCGATCAGTCGGCGACACTCAATCGCGTCGGCAAGAACCGCTACGCGGGCAGCTTCTACAATAGCCAGTTCGGCGTCACAGGCTCGATATTCGTGGTCTTGCGGGGGCGCTCGATGTCGGTGAGCCTGTCGAGCGCTGGCGGCACGGGGTCGTTCAAGATGCGGCGGCGCTGATCGGTTGAACCGCGCAAGGACGGCACGCCACGGCGATGCCATTGGAATGACGATGGCCGACACCACGTGATGTCCGGCCATCGTCAAGATCGTTCAGTCGAGGCGGCCCGATAGTCGCGCCGCCTGCTGCTCGCGCGTCAGATCCTGTCGCCCATCATCGAGCACAGCGTTTCCGCACTCGACTTGTCATGGACCGGCGGGGCATCGTCGATGTTCAGGATCTTGACCACTCCGTCGTCGACAAGCATCGCATATCGCTTCGATCGCACGCCGAGACCGCGCGAGGTCAAATCGATTTCGAGCCCCGTCGCCTTGGCGAAATCGGCCGAGCCGTCGGCCAGCATCATGATGTCGTCCCCCGCGCCGGTATCCTTGGCCCAATATGACAACACGAAAATATCATTGACGGCCGTGCACGCGACCGCGTCGACGCCGCGCCCCTTGATGTCATCGAGGTGCTTGAGAAACCCGGGCAGGTGCTGCTGGTGGCACGTCGGCGTGTAGGCGCCTGGCACCGCAAACAGCGCGACCTTCTTGCCGGCGAATACATCGGCTGTCGTAACCGGTGCCGGACCATCGGCGCCCATGATCGTGAACGTCACGTCGGGCAGGCGGTCGCCAACCTTGATCGTCATGCTTTGTCCTCTCGTCGTCGTTTTTCGGGTTGCCAAAGGGGGAAGGCGACGACAGCAGGGCTGCCAGCCGCGCTACCGCCAGCCGCGCTATCGGATGTCGGTCGCGGGGAAAACTAGCCCATCGCAGCCAAGGGTGGAATGGGATTCCGATCCCGGAGATCGGGTTTCGACATTGCGTCCGGCATCAGGTGCCGGCGTTCTCTTGAAGCGGCCGAGCCCGCGGTTCGCAAGCCCCGAACGTGCCGCCCCGTTTCGTCGGCGAGTTCGCAAGTCAGCAGCCTACTTCGATACGAATTTGAACTGCTGTTCGGATTGCGACTTCCCCGAAACCATCGTCGCCGTCAATGTGCGCCCATCGAGCGCCGCGACATCGGCCCCCATCGTCAGATCGATCTCGTACGCGATGGTATTGTCGTCGAGCGTTGCGGATTTGACGGGCGATGGCACGTATTCGCCCCCCGGCTCGTCGACGAACAGATCGGCCACGTCGACACCACCCGGGTAGCGGACATGTAGAACGATTTTCGGAGTGTCGGCTGAAAGCTGGATATCGACCTTGGTCAACGCCGGCGTGTCGGGCGTTGGCGGCCCCGGCACGCGTGCCATCGCCGCCTTTAGTGCGTCCGGGGTCTCTGTCGCGTTGGCGGCGGGAATCTCGAGTTGAAACGAGGCCTCGCTCGGCACGCAGATTTCGCGGCAGACGCCGAACGCGAATTCGAGCTTGAGGACAACCGGCTGGGCCGGATCCGCGGCATCGACAATGACCGGCAGCACGACCCCGGCCTTGTAGCCGATCGTCGTTCCAGCACGGTCGACCATCCGCTGCGGAGCCGGATAGAGGACGGTCGCGCGCGCCAGGTTCTGCGATCCCGACCAATCGAACGATGGCGGCACGCCGCCCGCATCACCTGGCGCACGCCAGTAGGTCTTCCAGCCGGGAGACAATGCGATCTCGACCCCCGCGAGACGTGCGGCACCGGACGCAGCGTTTCCGGTTCGCGATCCATCATCGCGCGCGACCGGCGCACCACCAGCAATCAATCGGCTCTCGACGTTATGGCCGGCAACCCAATCCGTTGCCAGGGCGCCTGCGCGCGCCGCCGCCGGCAGACCGGTCGCCCCCGCCACCAGAGCGAAGGCGACCAGAAGTGCCGGAGCCATGCCAAGCGCCAGGACACGCAGCCCCGCCATCGCTGGCGTCATCACGGCCGTCGGCTGCCCTCGCTCCGAATGGTTTCGGGAGGTACGCTGTCCGGTCGATCGACGCTGGCCGTCGCGGTGCTCATTCTGGTTCAGGAACAACGAAACCTCATGCTTCTTGCCATGCGGCCCAATATGGCTTGCCACAGCCTCGGCGGAAGTACTCTACCCGAATATCACTTCACGCAGAGCGCACGAATTGGCGATTACGGCATCATCGCTAATTCCGGACACATTGGCGGTGACGGCCGCATCGCACGCGTGAAGCGCTGGAATGGCCGCGACAGAGCTCGCTGCGGATCGCGATCTGATCGGACGATGGCCGAAAAACCACTGCCCCCCGCAACATTCAGCGGGCAAGCGCCAATTAGCTTTGTCTGACAACTTTTCGATCACGCCTTCACAGCCCCCATCACCGGAGGCTAGTGTTATCGTCATGACGAAGACAGCTGACATAACCGATCTCCAGTCCCAAGGCTTTCTCGACGGTCAACTTCTGATTGCCATGCCGCGGATGTCCGATCGTCGCTTCCAGCGATCGGTGATCTATCTCTGCGCGCACTCTGAACAGGGCGCGATGGGGCTGATCGTAAATCAGAATGCCGAGCACATCGATTTCCCCGATCTGCTGGAGCGGCTCGGCCTCGTGCCGGAGGACGATGCAGAAGACACCGGCATCGAGCTTCCGAACGATTTGCTGACGATGCCGATCCACATCGGTGGTCCGGTCGAGACAGGCCGCGGCTTCGTGCTGCACAGTTCCGACTATTTTGCGACGGAGGCGACGCTGCCGATCCGCGACGGCATTTGCCTGACGGCGACGCTCGACATTCTGCGCGCCATCGCCGCAGGAAAAGGTCCGGTTCGTTCGCTACTGGCGCTCGGCTATGCGGGTTGGTCGCCCGGTCAGCTCGAAAGCGAAATCCAGGCGAATGGCTGGCTGCATTGCCCTGCCGACATGGACCTCGTCTTCGACGACGACAACGAGACGAAATACCTGCGCGCGCTCGCCAAGATCGGCATCGATCCATCGCATCTGGTATCGGACGCCGGGCACGCCTGAAGCCAAGTTTTTTCGGCTCGACCGGTGCCGCTGTCGGGGCAGGAGGTGCTTTTGCGCACGCGTTGGCACACCAAAACGCACCAAGATGCGCCATCGTCGAGCTGAAACGCTCCCCTGAGGTGCTGGCCGCACAGGGTCCAGGCACCGCAATCGCAACACCCGATCGCAACACCCGATGAGACGCAGCCAGCGGATACCACGGCGCATTCAGCCTTCGCCCGAACGCCGCTTCTTCGGCGGTACGGCTGGCACTGCTTCCGGCAAGGGCGTGCCGGCAAGACGGGCGAGCGATGCGGCGATGCCAGGCGGCAACGTTGAGAAATCTGGCGCGATCACGGGCGGCCCGAGTCGGCCGTCGCCGGGCGGAGGCGGAGCGCCGCGCTGATCGGACTGGCCCGGGGGAGGCTTCTGCCCGGGCGGGCCTGTGAACTGCCCATTGGCCGCCTTGTCCGCTGGCGCTTCCGCCGCGCCGTTCGGGCGGCCGTGCGGCAAGGGGGGTGGCATCGACTGCGGCCCGCTCGGCGGTGAATTAAGATTTCCGTTCGGGTTGCCGGCTGGATGGGAGCCGTGCGGCGGCACCGCTGGCGGATTATTGCCGGGGCGGGGGATCGCCTGGCCGGCGCCCGTCGTCGGCCGCTGGTCGGGAACATCCCCCCCATTGCGGGCCTGTGGAGACGCAGAGGGCCGCATGTTCGGCGCCTGTCCGGCCGTTTGGGTCGCGGCTCCGTTCGGCGCTCCGTTCGGCGATAGAACCGGGGGCATGCCGCGCCCCGCGCCCGCAGGACCGCGCATCGCACCATCACGCATCGGAGGGACCTGCGATGCCGGATGGGTGGTCGATATCGGCGGGGGCTGTGTCGGTGGCTGGGTCGGTGGTTGGGTCGGTGGCTGCGTTTGCGGCACGCCAGCCCGCGCCGTCCCCGACGCGGCGGGGCGCAACGGCGGTTGGTCAGCGCTGGCGGGCAGCTGCGGCTGGGCGGTGGCATTCGGCGTTTGTGGTCGATCGTGAACGGGGGGCTGGGCCTGCTGTGGTGGACGAGGGCGCGGCCGCAGCGTGCTGTTCGGCAGCACTTCGGACAACGGCCGATTGCCGTGCTCCACCGGCGCATTCCCGCCATTCTCCTGTCCGTTCGGACGCGGGGGCGGACTCGACGCCGAGGCGGCGTCCGCGGGGCTGTTCCCCTGGGGCGGCTGCGAGTTGGCGCGCTTTGCCGCCGCTTCGTCCTGCTGCGATTGGCGGCGCTTACGCGATGTACGCTGCTTGGTCTTGAACAAACCGTGCGTCTGCAGCTTGCGCTCCGACTTGCGAATGATGCGCAAGAGATCGACGACCTCGCGATCGCTCATCGGCGCGCCGTAGAAAAACCCTTGCCCGTATTCGCAACCGAGCGATCGCAGGAAGGTTGCATCGTCGGGCGTTTCGATGCCATCCGCGACGGACTTCAGTCCGAGTTCGTGTGTCAACGCGACAATGGCGCGAACGAGCGCAGCGCCGCTCTCCTCGCCTTCCCCGCCGGCCCTGATGATCGACTGATCGATCTTGATCGAGTCGCAGGGAAAACGCTGCACATAGACCAGCGACGACAGGCAAATCCCAAAATGGTCGAGGACGAGTCCGGCACCCGCACCACGCAACTGGCCGAGCATCTCGATGGCGTGTTCGGGGTTTTCCATCACGATCGCCTCGGCAACCTCGAGGCGAAGCGAACCCTTGGCCAACTGCGACCGCGCGAGCAGATGGCGCACCTCCTGCACGTATTCCGGCGACAACAGCGCCCGGCTGAGGACGTTGACACTGACGAACAGATTGTCTTCCGGCCGCGGCAATTCCTTCTGCCAGGCCTGCACATCCTCGATCGCGCGCGCGAGCACGAACGAACCGATTTTCTCGACGAGATCGCTTTCCTCGATCACATCGGCCGCGTGGCTCAGCTTGACGAGCCCGTGCTTGGGATGCTCCCAGCGCACCGCCGCCTCGAAGCCTGCCAGCTCGACGGTCGCGAGCGAGACGATCGGCTGATAGAGAACCTTGATCTGGTTCTTTTCGAGTGCGCGGCGGATCTGCGCCTCGAGTTCGTCGCGCGATTCGGTTTCCGTCCGCATCTCCGGCTTGAAGATCTCGATTCTGTCCGCGCCCGTTCGCTTGGCGCGATACATCGCGATCTCTGCTTCCTTCAGCAGGCCGCCGTGCATCTCCTCGTCACCGTCGTAGATCGCGATCCCGAGCGAGCCGGTGAGCGCAATTTCCTGGCTCGCGATCTTGATCGGAGACCTCAGGCTGCGGCGGACGCGCTCGGCGAGGGCTGCCAGTTCGCGCGGCTCCTGTTCGTCGACGAACAGGATCGCGAAGCGATCGCCGCCGATGCGCGCCAGCGTATCGAACGGGCCGAGATGGCGTTGCAGGCGCCGGGCCACGGTCAGAAGGATGCTGTCGCCGACAACGATGCCGAGCGATGCATTGATCGCCTTGAACTTGTCGATGTCGATGTAGAACACCGTGGGACGCACGCCCTGGTCGGCCTTCGCGCGCAACATGGCGACGTCCAGGCGGTCCCGCAGCAGTTCGCGGTTCGGCAGACCGGTCAGACTGCAATGCACCGCGTCGTGCAAGAGGCGTTCCTGCGCCATCCGCGTATCTGTGACGTCGCGCATCAAGCCGACGCAACGCACGATGCGTCGTTCGCTGGTCGGCACCGATGCCGCCTCGAGTTCGAACCAGCGGTAGGAATTGTCGGCGTGGCGCATGCGGAAATCAGCGCGGATCTTTCCACCAGCCCGCTCCTGCACCGACCAAAGCATCAAACGGAAACGCTCGCGGTCCGCTGGATGAACGTGCTGCACGAACTCGTCGGCCTTTACGTTGAGTTCTCCCGGATTGAGCCCAAGCGTCTCCTCGACGATACTGCCCGTCTTGATCTCGTCGCGACGGCTGCTCCACTCCCAAACCGCCGATCTTGCGCCATCGACGGCGATCGACCGCAACTGGTTGTCGCTCGGCGCCAGGCCTGCCAGCGGCTCGAGCGCCCGGAACGCGAACTGCGTTACCGTGAAGCCGATGAGCAGAACACACATCACGAGTCCGGCCACGAGGGCCGAGACGAACACGTCGCCCGAGAGGCGTCCGGTCAGGGTGACGCCAGCGAGAAAGATCCACGTGAGAAAGAGTATCCACGTCGGCACGAGGTGCAACGCCCGATCCTGCCCGCGCAGCGCAAGGTAGAGCATCACCAGCGCGCCGACACCGCCGATGCCGACGAAGGAGAAGCGCGCGAACGTCGCCGCCAGTCGCGGATCGATTGCCGCAACCGCGACGAGCGCGAGTTGCGCCAGTATCCAGACGAGCGACAACATGCGCACGAGCCCATGGCTGAGCCCGAGACGCAGGAAGGCGTGCAGGAACATGACGAGGCTTGCGGCCATCGACGCTTCCGCCGCCGCACGGTAGACGGCGTTGTCCTCGGGTTTCAGGTTGAACAGCTTGTGGAAGAAGCCGAAGTCGACGCACAGATAGGCCAGAACGCACCATGAGAAGAGCGCGGCGGCCGGAAAGATGATCTTGTGATTGGCGGCGAATATCGCCGTCAGGAAGATCGCGGTGAGCACCGTCAGGCCGAGCATGATGCCGTTGAACAGCTGCCGGTCTCGAACCTTGATCTCGTACTCCAGCGGCTTCCACAGATAGATCCGCGCGAACCGCTCCGACGATAGCTCGGCGACATACGTAATCGTCTGCCCCGGCTCGAGCGTGACTGCGAAAATGTCGGCGCGGTCGGACCTGATGCGCTGCGGCACGAAGCCGATCGACGGCGTCACGGATTCGATACGCCGGGCGTCGAGATCCGGCCACACGATACCCGAGCCGACGACGGTATAGCGGTCCGCTGTCAGCCAGCGTTCGATCGGCTTGTCGGTCGGGTTGGTCAGCGCGAAGACCATCCAGTTGGGATTGGTGCCCGACGTTGCCGCCTTGACCGACATGCGGCTACTGGTGCCGTCGGGTCCCGCGGCCGTTTCGACCATCAGGCTGTCGCCACGAGATTCGTAGGCTTCGCCGAGTGTGGTGATCTCGATGCGATCCTGTTCCGCCGAAATGACGATCGGCTTGAGCGCCAGCGCACGCTCCGGCGTGGCGACGAGAACAGCAGCAATGACGGCCAGCGCCACGAGGACACGCCACGCTGCCGCGATCACGCCGGCGGCGGTCGACGCGACGGCCGAGGCGAGGCGCGAGGGCACGCCTACGCCATACGCTGCAGCGGCGATCATTCCAAATCTCCCGGAACCGGCCGGCCGTTGTCTTCGGCGAGCAAGGCATAGGACAAATGGTCCTCCCACGTGCCGTTGATCTTGAGATAACGGCGCGCCAGACCTTCCCGCTGGAAGCCGCATCTCTCGATGAGACGTATCGAGGGCAGATTGCTCGGCATGACGGCGGCCTCGATGCGGTGCAGGCGAAGCACATCGAAAGCGAACGCAGTGATCGCCGAAAGGGACGCCGACATCAGACCGCGACCGGTGAACGGCGCGCCGAGCCAGTAGCCGAGAGTTGCCGCCTGCGTCACGCCACGGCGAACGTTGGAGAGCGTGAGGCCGCCGATCAGCGTCGTGCCCTTGCCGCTCAAAGCCGGGCCACGAACGCCGCCATAGGTCGCCGCCATCGCCTGGCTGCTTGCGTCTGCGAAAATGAGGAACCCGTAGCCGAGGTCTTCGCGGGCTTCGCGCTGGTAGTGTCGTACACGACGCCGGAACGCCGTTCGCGTCAGCTCGTCACGGGTCCACGTCGGCTCCCAGGGCACGAGGTGATCGCGGCTGAGCGTCCGCAACTCCGCCCAGGCGCTGTAGTCGGCCATCGTCGCCGAGCGCAGCATGACGCCGTCACCACGAACTAGTGGCCCCGAATCCTGGCCAAGGCTCGATCGCAACAGCGCCATCGCCACTCCTCAAGCCGCGTGTCCGAAAGCGCCCGCCAAGTGCGTGGCATGCGTGTCCGTGCCCCGCCCGGCACCAACGACGGTGACGGAGGGCGTGCCAGCGACAAGCCGCCGTGCGAACGCCTGGATGTCGTCCGCCGTCACGTTGTCGACGTTGGCCCTCAACTCCTCGGAAGGAATGACACGGCCATGCGACAACAGGTGGCGAGCCATCTGTTCGGTACGCGCCGACGCGCTCTCGAGGCCCATCAGCAGTCCAGCCTTGAGCTGCGCCTTGCTTCGCTGCACCTCGGCGGCATTGGGGCCTTCGCGCGCAATCGCGTGGAGCTGGTCGATCACGACATCGCTAAGCTCGGTTATCATTTCGCGCCCCGTCGCCGCATGGATCGAGAAGAGACCGACGTCGGCCAGCGACCATGCCGATGAATAGATCGAGTAGCAGAGGCCGCGTCGCTCACGCGCCTCCTGGAACAGGCGGGACGACATGCCGCCTCCGAAGAGGCCGGAGAAGACCTGTGCCGCAAAGAAATCGTCAGCGAAATACGACGGCCCCTCGAAACCCAGCAGCACATGCGTCTGCTCGAAACGACGCGACCAGATCTTGCTGCCCCCCAGGTAGCGCGCCGGAGCCGTCGCGACATCCGGCTTACGAGCAAGCGCTCCGAATTGGGCCTCAACGTGGCGGACCAGCCTTTCGTGGTTGACGGCGCCGGCCGCCGCAAAAACCATGCGTTCGGGCGTGTACCAGCGAGCCATGAAATCCTTGAGCGCCGCCCCGTCGAAGCCTTTCACGCTCTGGACGGTTCCGAGGATGTTGCGGCCGACCGCCTGGTCGGGGAATGCCGCTTCCTGCAGCAGGTCGTAGGCAATTTCCTCGGGGCTGTCTCGCGTTGCAGCGATTTCCTGCAAGATCACTTCGCGTTCCCGATCGAGTTCGGCGGGATCGAAGACGGAATTCTGGAGGATGTCGGCCAGCACATCGAGCGCCACGGTTTCATCGCCCTTCAGAACGCGCGCATAGTAGGCGGTGGTCTCCAGGCTTGTCGCCGCGTTCAACTCGCCGCCGACGGTCTCGATCTCCTCGGCAATCTGTTTGGCGCTGCGCTTGCCCGTGCCCTTGAACGCCATGTGCTCGAGCAGATGCGAGATACCGTTCTCGCTCTCCGTCTCGTGCCGCGCACCCGTCGCGACCCACATGCCGAGCGAGACCGTTTCGAGGTGGTCCATCGCGTGCGTGACGATCCTCAGACCGTTCGAAAGCGTCGAGATCTCGAGTGTCATGACGTCACCTCACGCACGGCCCGCGCCCGCGCCTCGACGAATGCCTCGACCTCGCTGAGATCGTTGCCGATGCGCTCGAAGCGTTCGGGCGCGGTCATCAGGCCGAATAGGCGGTCCGGCAACCCGGGACGCTCGCCCGTGATCGCCTGCATCGCATCGGGAAATTTCGCCGGATGGGCGGTCGCGAGCACGACCTCGACCGCGTCGCCGGATGCAGGCGTCTTGTCCGCCGCGACGATTGCACAGGCCGTGTGCGGGTCCAGCAGATAGCCGTCCCCCTCGCGCACGCGCCTGATCGCCTCCGCAACCTCGCTTTCGCTTGCCGATGCCGCGTCGAAATCGCGCCTGAGGCTGGCCGCGAGATCGCCGAGCTCGAAACGCCGCGCCGCAGCGAGCGAGCCCATCATGTTCCGCAACCGGGCCGCATCACGGCCTGACGCTTCGAACAGGTAACGCTCGAAATTCGATGAGATCTGGATATCCATCGACGGCGACGAGGTCGCGACCACGCCACGCATCTCGTAGACGCCCGTTGCTACGGCGCGCGGCAGAATGTCGTTCTCGTTCGACGCGATGACGAGCCGCCGGATCGGTAGCCCCATCCGACGCGCGACATGGCCAGCGAAGATGTCGCCGAAATTACCGGTCGGCACGATGAAGTCGAGCGGCCGATCTGGTGCGCCGAGCGCGATACCGGCCGCGAAGTAGTAGCTGACCTGCGCAACGATGCGCGCCCAGTTGATGGAGTTGACGCCCGACAAGGCGACGGAATCGCGGAACGCATGATCGTTGAACATCGATTTGACGAGCGACTGGCAGTCGTCGAACGTGCCGTCGACGGCAACCGCGTGGACGTTCTCCTCCTCGGGCGTCGTCATCATGCGCCGTTGCACATCCGAGACGCGGCCGTCGGGAAACAGGATTACGACATCAACGCGGCGCGATGCACGAAACGCTTCGATCGCGGCGCCGCCGGTATCGCCCGAGGTGGCGCCGACGATTGTCGCGCGCTGGCCGCGCTTCTCGAGAACCGCATCCATGAGCCGCGCCAGGAGTTGCATCGCCACGTCCTTGAACGCGAGCGTCGGGCCGTGGAACAGCTCCAGCACGAACCTGTTGGGAGCGATCTGAACGAGCGGCGTCACCGCCACATGGCCGAAGCCGGCATAGGCCTCGTCGGCCATCCGCGCGAGCTCGTCACGCGTGATCGCCCCGCCGGTAAACGGATGAATGACCGCGACCGCGATTTCGGCAAACGAACGCCCGCGCAGGCCGCGGATCGCATCGGCCGACAAGCCCGGCCACGTTTCCGGCAGATAGAGGCCGCCATCGCGCGCGAGCCCCGCGAGAAGAACGTCGTCAAACCCGAGGACCGGCGCGGAACCACGTGTCGAAATATAGGACATTGAGGCCAAAGGACTTCTGCTCCTCGTGGAGATGATCCGGGCACCCGCCCGGGGGGCCCGCGGCAATCATTGGCCGGACGGGCATTGCGGAGGTCGTGCGATCGTGGCGTGCAGCCCCGCCGCCCAAGGGTCGGGCCCACCGGCTTAACCCACCGCGTTCCGTCGCCCAACAAGCCATGCGAGGTCGTGATCGCCGAACAGTAGTGCGCTGAAGGACCTCAAACAAGCGAACCCGGCCGGCCGACGCTGGAAAAACCCCGGCCAGCAATCATACCGACCCGCCCGCGTCGAGGCCAGTCCGGCACGTCGCAGCCCGCAGCCTCATTTCCGCCGGAACCGCGCGACGACGAAAGCGGCATAAACACCCGCGAGCGTCAGTGCCAATCCATACCACGTAAGCGCATATTCGAGATGGCGATTGGAAATATTGAGGGCGCCGAGTTCTGGCGCCGGCGCTCCAGCCCCTCCGCTTGCGCTTTCGGCCTCGACGAAGAATGGGACGATGCCCGACGTGCTCGGTGAGCCAGCGGCTTTCGAACCGACGGCTCGGCGGATCGCATCGCCGTCGAGCGCATACCACTGATTGCGGGCGACATCGGGCGCATTGGCGAACGCGCCCGCATGGCCGAAGCGAACACGCCCGACGATGTCGACGATGCCGCTCGGATTGCCGTCAGCGCGTGTCGATTGAGCCTTGGCGCTGTCCAGAACGACGCCCCGGATGATGAGGACACGGTCGAAATCGGTGGCACCCTCGGCCGGCGCACCAGCCGGCGCCACGATGTCGAGCGGCGTGACGACACTCCACGCCGGCCCCCGCTTTCCAGGCGCCCAGACATGAATCTCTTTGCCGTGATCGAAGCGGCCGGAAACGCGCACGCGGCGGAATTCGAGATTGTCGCGCGCAGCCCCGCCGACGACGCGCGCAGCAACTTGGGCCGCGATCACTTGCACAGGAACCGGCTCCGATTCTGCTGCAGCGGCGATCCGCGCGAGCAGATCTTCTTTCCACGCCAGCCGGCGCATCTGCCACGTGCCGAGACCGACCAGCAGCGCGAGACCGGCGGCCGCGAAGCCTGTCAGCCAGATCAGTCCTTGCCGTTTTTCGGTGGCGACCATTGCAATCCGTTGCCGGGCTCGGCGGTCAGTCGTTGGCGAGGCGGCCCTGCTCGGCCTTGTTGCGATACTGGAGGGCGATCAACAGCGCTTTCAGAAAGCGCAACAGACCGAGGGCCAGGATGGGTGTCACCACGCCCCAGAGCGCGACATGCGCCCACAGCGGCGGCTCGTAGGTGAACTCGAACCAGAGGGCGGCACCGAGCACGACGAAGCCAAGAATGAAGATCGCGAAGACGGCCGGACCGTCGCCGGTATCGATGAATTTGTAGCTCATGCCGCAAGAGGTGCAGCCCTCGCGCAGGTTGAGTACCTGGCGGAACAACGGCCCGTTGCCACAGCGCGGACACCGCGCCTTGAGAGCCGCGGAAGCCGGCGACACCCGCGGTTGAACTTCAAAATGGCTCATCGTGCCTCCTGTTCGCCGGCACTTTCGGCGAGCCGCAGTGCTGAAACAATGCGTGCTTTGGACACAGCAGCCAATCCGCTTTGCCGTCGAAACGAAACCGGGCGGTCCGCACCAACCGCGGCCGCCCGGCTCCAAATTCTGCGCGGTGCGGCGATGCGCACCAGCACCATGCGATGTCGTCAGTGACCGCCGGGGCTCGCGCCTGCTCCCCAGACGTAGATGGCGGCGAACAGGAACAGCCAGACGACGTCGACGAAGTGCCAGTACCACGCAGCCGCCTCGAAGCCGAAGTGCTGCTGCGGCGTGAAGTGGCCCTTGATCGCGCGGATCAGGCAGACGAACAGGAAGATCGTGCCGATGATCACGTGCGCGCCGTGGAAACCGGTGGCCATGAAGAACGTCGAGCCGTAGATGTGGCCGGCGAAGTTGAACGCCGCATGGCCGTATTCGAACGCCTGGCAAGCGGTGAACAACAGGCCGAGTACGACCGTAAGCGTCAGGCCCCAGATCAGGCCAGAGCGATCGTTCTTCAGGAGGGCGTGATGCGCCCACGTCACCGTGCAGCCCGAGAGCAGCAGGATCAGCGTGTTGACCAGCGGCAGGCCCCACGGATCGAACGTGCTCTTGAAGTACTCGGATGCCTGCGGCGGCCAATGGCCGCCGGTCAAGGCGTTGCGCTCGACCATGCCGACGGTTTCCGCGACGTTGGTCGGCTGATAGATGCCGGCCGGGAAAAGAGAAGCGTCGAAATAGGCCCAGAACCAGGCAACGAAGAACATCACCTCCGAGGCNNNNACATGATCATGCCGTAGCGCAGGTGGAGCTGAACGACGGGCGTATGATCGCCCTTGTGCGCCTCGCGCACGACATCGCGCCACCAGACGTAGGCGACGGCGATCAGGCCGGCCATGCCGACGGCGAAGACCCACGGCCCTTGCATGCCGAACAGGCCGGCGCCACCGCCGAGGGAGCGCATCCAGATGATGGCACCTATGGCGGCAACGAGCGCGCTGATCGATGCCGCCGCCGGCCACGGGCTCGGATCGACAAGGTGGTAGTCATGGTTCTTGGCGTGTGAATCGGCCATCGCAGTCTCCGTTCCCCAATTGGTACCGGCCTCGAAATTCCATCGCTCCCCCCAGAGGATCAGCGCGTGTCTTTTCTTGCCGCGTTCTTCAGTCTTCCGTGCCACACCCGCGGCTCACCCGCGAGTGAAATTGAACAATCGTGCCAAAACTAGCTTCTGCCGCCGGGCTTCTCCGCGGGCTGCGCCGCCGGTCGTTCGGGTTCGGCGGCTCGCGCGTGCGGTTCCTCGATCGGATAGAACGTGTAGGACAGCGTGATCTCGCTCAGCTTCCTCGCATCCGGATCATCGAGAATCGCGGGATCGACGAAGAAAGTCACCGGCATATCGACCATCTGGCCCGGCTCGAGCTTCTGCTCGGTGAAGCAGAAGCACGCGATCTTGTTGAAGTAGGCGCCAGCGGAATCCGGCGTCACATTGAATGTTGCCGTTCCCTTGGTTGGGATCGCCGAAGGATTCTTCGCGGAATAATGCGCAAGCACGCTCTCGCCGAGCTTCACCTCGACGGTGCGTTGCGTCGGCTGGAACTCCCAGCCGAGAGCGCGTGCCACATTGGCGTCGAAACGCACCGTGATCGTCTTGTCGAGAACACGGTCGGATGCGGCCGATGCGATCTGCGGCGTGCCGCCGTAGCCCGTCACCTGGCAGAAGATGCGATAGAGCGGCACCGCGGCGTAGGCGACCCCCACCATCGAGATCGCCACCAGACCAAGCCAAGCGCCGACACGCCGATGGCGGGCCGCCATGGCGTCTGCCGGCCTCGCTTGGGGCTTCATGTCCTGGGACGACTTGGTCACGGTTGCGTGTCTCCTCGGATCAGATCGCGCGATTGAGTGCATTGCCGCCGAGACGGACGATGGTTGCGGCGTAGAACAGCACGACGAGCAACAACAGGATGGCGGCGATAGCAAAAGAGCGCATGCGCTGGCGGCGACGTGCCTCCTCGCTCTGCGGATTTCCGGCCGCCCTTTCGGAGGCGCGCGTGTCTTTTTCTCCCGCGTTCATGCCATGACTTTCGTGGCGATCTGCTCGACAAGGAGAACCGCGAACAGGGCGAACAGATAAAAGATCGAGAACAGGAACAGCTTGCGCGCCGCGCGATCACCGTCGCGTCCCTCCGTGACGCGCCTGACATCGAAGGCGAGCACCAGGAAGATCGCGCCGAGAACGATCGAGGTCGCGAGATAGGCAAGGCCGCCGAGGCCGATTGCGTAGGGTGCGGCGGCAAGCGGCACCAGCAGCAGAGAATAGATGACGATCTGGCGACGCGTTTCGGCGGCACCCGCCGTGACCGGCAGCATCGGCACGCCGACGCGCTCATAGTCGCGGCAACGATAGAGCGCCAGCGCCCAGAAGTGCGGCGGCGTCCACATGAAGATGATGAGGAACAGGATGATGCTCTCGATCGACACCCCGCCGGTGACAGCGGCCCAGCCGACCATCGGGGGGAATGCTCCCGCCGCACCGCCGATAACGATGTTGTGCGGCGTACGCCGCTTCAGCCACATGGTGTAGACGAAGATGTAGAAGGCGATCGTCAGTGCGAGCAGCGCCGCCGACGTCCAGTTCACGATCAGGCCAAGAACAACGACCGAACCGACGGACAGGATCGTGCCGAAAGACAGTGCCTCCCCGGCGGTGATGCGTCCGCGCGGTATCGGACGCGATGCCGTACGCGCCATGCGGGCGTCGATGTCGGCATCGTACCACATGTTGAGCGCGCCCGAGGCGCCAGCGCCGACCGCGATCATCAACAGCGCGATGCCGGCCATCAACGGATGGATGTGTCCGGGCGCGGCCACCATGCCGACCAGCGCGGTGAACACGACAAGCGACATCACGCGCGGCTTGAGAAGCGCGACATAGTCACCGACCGTCGGCTCCATGACGGCTCCGGCCTCGCTGGCCCCAGCTTCGATGGCTGCACTTGACATCGTTCTTCCCATTCTTGCCCGCGGTGCGGGATCGCGTTTGGTGTCTTCCCCGGCATCGCCGGTCGGACGGTTCAGTTTGGTCCGGCCGGGCCGGAGTATCCGTGTGGCGCGTCCGCGCCGTCATTCCGCGACGGCTCTGCCGCCAGATATCCCGAATAGTAGTCTCTCACCCTATCCAGCGTTGCCGGACAGCGCGGAGATAGGTATTCCGAGACCGAACAACCGCTCGCCGACGAGCGCGGCCAACAGAGCCGCGACGTAGACGCTGTTCCACCTGTAGAGGCGCCACGCCCGCGCGTTGGTGGATGCAGCGTCCGCGGTCACCGCAAGCCGGAATGCCAGCACCACGAGCCCGGCGCCGCCGACGGCCGCAATCGTCGTCCAAAGCACACCGGTCGCACCGGTCAGCGATGGCCAGAGCGCCAGCATCGAATGCACGACCGTGAACGCGAAGATCAGCCAACATGTCCGGCTGACGCCCGCCACCACCGGCATCATCGGCACGCCCGCCGAACGATAGTCGCTGGCGCGCACCAGCGCCTGCGACCAGACGTGCGGCGGGGTCCATGGCACCAGGAACGCGAACAGCGACAGCGCTTCGATGTTGATGCCTTTGGTTGCGGCCGCCCAGCCGGATAGCGGCGTCAGCAGGCTTGCGAGGCCGCCACCTACGACGACATTGAGCGCCGTCGCGCGCTTCAGCCACATCGTATAGACGACGCCGTAGAACAGGATTGTCAAAGCCAGAACGGTCGCGGCGACAGCGCCTGCCGCGGCGGCCATCAGCCACATCGCGCCCGCGATGAGAACCAATGCGAACAGAAGCGCTTCGTTTGCCGTGACGCGCCCGGATGGAATCGGGCGGCGGGCCGTGCGGGCCATGCGCGCGTCGATATCGCGCTCGAACCACATATTGAGAGCGGCGGCACCGCCGCCGCCGGCGGCGATCGCGAGAATGGCCATTAGCCGCGTCTCGAGGCCGGGATCGACCGGCGCGGCAAGGAGGCCAGCAATCGCGGTCAACAGGACAACGGCCATGGGCCGCGGCTTCAGAAGGGCCACGAAGTCGGCGATGCGCCAGCGCCGCAAAGCGGGCTGCGGAATCTCCGAATCGTATGGCGCTTTGAGCCCGACGCCCACCATGCCGCTGCTACTTCCTCGTTGATCGATCTGTTCGTCGTTCACGTATGCTACGCGTTCGGTCCGGCGGCAAATCGCCTATGGCAATTGAGCCCTCGGCAGTAGATCGGGCCGACTGACTTGGCCCGCAGGTCGTCCCGAGCTTCGCGGTTCCGAAATCGCGACACTCCGATGTTGCAGCACTGCTGCCTCGCACCAGGGCGTGCCGTAGAGCGCTGCCGGAACGAGAATTCCGCCCCGGCCGCCATCCGCCAATCTCATCCGCCAAGGCAACACCGGGCGGGGAGCAATCCGTCGTCCGGTGGCATTGGATGCGTCGAGCGACTTCGACATCGCATATCACTGCCGCTCGGCCGGATTGGCGGCGCCCGTGGATAGGGCGCCGCCACACCTGAGACGGATCAATGGTGTTTCGTCGCCTCGATCCGCGGCAGCGTCTCGTACTGATGGAACGGCGGCGGCGACGGCAGCGTCCACTCGAGGGTCGTGGCACCCACACCCCACGGATTGTCACCAACCCGCTGCTTGCGCGACAGGGCGATGAAAATGCCGATGAAGAAGCAGAGCGTGCCGAGACCGGTGAGATAGGAGCCGTACGACGAGATCTTGTTCCAGAACGCGAAGCCATCCGGATAGTCCGCATAGCGGCGCGGCATGCCCGCGAGACCGAGGAAGTGCTGCGGGAAGAACAGGATGTTGGCACCGACGAACGTGATCCAGAAGTGCAGCCGGCCCCAGAACTCGGAGTACATGTAACCCGTCATCTTCGGGAACCAGTAGTAGTAGGCCGCGAAGATCGAGAACACCGCACCGAGCGACAACACGTAGTGGAAGTGGGCGACGACGTAATAGGTGTCGTGCAACGCGCGGTCGACGCCCGCGTTGGCCAGCATCACGCCCGTCACACCACCGACGGTGAACAGGAAGATGAAGCCCAGAGCCCAGATCATGGGCACGCTGAAGCGGATGGAGCCGCCCCACATCGTGGCAATCCACGAGAAGATCTTCACGCCCGTGGGCACCGCGATCACCATGGTCGCGAACACGAAGTAGGCCTGCGTGTTGACCGAGATGCCCGAGGTGTACATGTGGTGCGCCCACACGATGAAGCCGACGAGGCCGATCGCGACCATGGCGTAGGCC
>JAGRKS010000094.1:3713-19534 GCA_020442185.1 Hyphomicrobiaceae bacterium | reverse complement strand
GTCTTCACGACGTCCGGCCCGGTCACGAACATGTAGCTCGTGTCCTTCACCATGAAAATGAAATCGGTCATGGCCGGCGAATAGACATCACCACCGGCGCACGGGCCCATGATGACGGAGATCTGCGGTATGACGCCCGAGGCGAGGACGTTGCGCAGGAACACTTCGCCGTATCCGCCGAGCGCATCGACGCCTTCCTGGATGCGGGCGCCGCCGGCATCGAACAGGCCGATGATGGGCGCGCGGTTCTTCAGCGCCATGTCCTGGATCTTGGTCATCTTGCGGGCATGCATCTCCGAGAGCGACCCGCCGAACACGGTGAAGTCCTTGGCGAACACATAGACGACGCGGCCGTTGATGGTGCCCCAGCCCGTCACGACACCGTCGCCCGGGATCTTCGATTTTTCCATGCCGAAGTCGGTGCAGCGATGTTCGACGAACATGTCGAACTCCTCGAATGAACCGTCGTCCATGAGCAGCTCGATGCGTTCGCGCGCGGTCAGCTTTCCGCGCTTGTGCTGGGCATCGATACGCACCTGGCCGCCGCCGATGCGGGCGTTCGAGCGCCGGATCTCGAGCTCATCGATCACATGCTTCATAGGACTACCTACCTGACGGTTCTCGATTGGAAAACAGCGTCAGATAGCATGCTGGCGCGCCCACGCAAACGGAACGAAGGGTGGACTGACGCGAAACCGGCAACATGATCGCCTGGCAAAGCCACAATTCGATCCGCGAGGGCGCTTAATCGCCGCCGCCGCCGCCGCCGCCACCACCACCGTCGTCGTGGCCATCGCCGCGACCAGAACTCCCGCCGTGGTCGTCCCCCGTCCGGTTGCCATGATCGCCTGCCCGGTCACCTCGCGGACGGCCGATCAGGGAGCCAGGCGCGTCGACGCCTTGCTCCACCGCCGTGCCGCCGCCGTCAAATCGGCTGCGACCGCGTCGACCGCGTCCACGGCGCCGACCGCGAATGTTGATGAAGATCATGGCCAGCAGTCCGAGAAAGAGGGCCAGGAACACGTATGACAATGCGTCGCCATCGACCGCCATTTCTCACTCCTTCCTTGTTGAAATTCATTCTGCTCGTCGATGCCTGCCGTTCGTGCTTTCGCATACTTGCTGGCTGGCAATGCCCGGCCAGTGGCCTCGACCGCGCAACAACCGCGACCGGCCGCTCACGAGACGCCGCGCCCGGCGCGCAGCGCGATGTAAACGGCTCTGCTGCCGAGAACGAGTATCGCAAGCGCCAGCACCAGCATGGGCAGACCGATGAAGGGAATCGCCTGCTGGGCGGAATCGTGACCGACCAGGCCATAGTGAACCGCGAGATCGAGAGCCGAATTCGCAGCAAGGATTGCGAGAAACACCATCGACGCGACCATCAGGCGCGGATGGTGAGCCCAAGCATATGCGGCAAACGGCGTCTTCGGAGCGCGACGGTCGATAAGATTGGCGACGACGATGATTGGCAGAATGATCGCGCAGAACCACGCCACGACCAGATCCGAGGCAACGGCAGTAAGCATTGCAACCTCCATGAAGGCGGCCCACCCATGATCGGGTGAGGACGCATCACAAAGGGCAATTTGAACCGCGCGTGCTGTTCCCAGGGGAACCGGACCAACTACCCGTCGCCACCGCCACCGCCACCGCCACCGTCACCACCGCCGCCGCTATCGCTGTCGTTGCTATCACCTGCGACGGCACCGCCGCCATCGCGGCCGCTCCCTTTACGATATTTTCCGACGCCGCGCCGTCTCGCATCGGCATTGCCGGCGCGTGCAAGCATGACGGCGACAACCAGCAAAAGCAGCAGCAACAGAGCAACCGCGATCGGGTGCAACTCCCCGGGGTTGCCAAGCAGCACCGTCACGCCGGAACCTTGGCGCCATCGGGCTCAAAGCGCCGGATCAGTTCAGCTGGCGCCAACTCGACCGTGCCGGCCCCTTCGGCATGCCCTGGCGCCACCAGCCAGCCCTGCTCGCCTACCCACGGCAACGTCAGCGCGACGAAATTGTCGAGCGGGATTTCGACCGCAAGCATGTCCCGCCACGGCCCCTCGATGCGGGCTTCGGCCTCGGCACGCGTCGCCCAGCAGGGCAACATCAATTGGGTATCGGACTTGAGCGAGACCAGCAGCGCCGGCCCGTTTGCGTCTTCGAGAGTCCACACGCCTCGACGCAGCCGCGCCCGCTGCAAAAAGGATTCGACGCTCTCCTGGCGCAGCCTCTGCGCCAGTTCGTTGGGTTCGATTTCGACCTCGATCGGGTCCGCGGACCAGTCGAGCCCGACGTGACGCGAGAGGCCGGCGAGACGCGGCAGCACGTCGGCGATCAGCTCGCCGACCGCCAGAGCCTTGACCCGCGGGTTCTCGGTCAGCACGTCCGCCCAGCGCACCGCCTCCGCCTCGTTCGTCCACAACAACGTCACTTCGCGCTTCGGGTTGGCCGGCGAGGCGACACGCGCCAACCCGTCCTCGCCGGCAACGGCATAGACCGTTCGCTGGCTTGCCGCCTTGCGGATGAAGCGATCACGATGCGTCATCTCAGGGATACGGTAGGCGAGTTGCATGTCGGAGCCCCCAGAACAGCGAATAGGGGATCGTACACAAACGAATGGAAACGATTGGTTAACAACGGTTAACGCCCGATGCGCTAGCATCCCGCGCCGCGATGGGCGCGCATCTGCACGGCGATGCAGCTTGCCGCCTGCATGTCGCGCCAGCGCATTTCGCGTCGCGCCGCTGCCTCCTCGTCCGCACCCCACCGTTCAATCTGCCAATCCTCGTCGACATGAGCGCGACGCCAGGCGTCGGCAACGTCGAGGGCCGCATCGGCATGGGCGAGCGCGATCAAGGCCGAACCGGTCAACGTGGTCATGACGTGAAGCGCCGAAAGCTCGAGGGCGCACGCGGCCCCAATATGTGACGCCACGCGCTCCAGCGCGTCAGCCGGCTGGACCACGGGCATCACGCCGGATGCCAGCACGAAGTGGGCGCCGAGGCGGCGAGCTGCCCAGTCGAGCACCGGGTCCCACGCCGCCGCCTGGCGTCGGGTGAGTTCCGGCGGCGTCTCGGCGCGATAGCAGACGAGATCGCTCGCCGCGAACGCCACGATGTCGGCCGCGACGTCCGCCTCGATGCCGGTGACGCCGTCGATGGCCGTGTTGGTGATCCGCGTCAGCGGCATCGTCTCGGGATCGATGACGTCGCCTTGTGCCGCCCACTCGGCAGCGATCGCCACCGCAAGCGGTTCGGGTGCCACCGCGAGCAGCGCCTTGCCCGGCGTTCGCGCCAATCGACCGTCGAGGGCAAGGGCGTGCAAGCCATCCTGGCGCACGACTTGGGCCCGACTGTAGAACCGCTTAGGCAACGGCCGCTTCAAGTCCTCGCGGCCGGGAACTTTGCGCGGCGTACCGCCATTGCGCTGGTCGCCCGCCGTCATGACGCGCGGTCCATCACTGCGACGAGGCGGGCGATCACCTCAGGCAGATCCGCGTAGCTCTCGATCATGGCGTGCGCGCCGGACGCCTGCAGCATCGCCACCGGGTGGTAGCCCCAGGACACACCAATGGCATGGACTCCGGCGGCACGCGCCATCTCGACGTCGAATGTCGTAT
This sequence comes from Hyphomicrobiaceae bacterium, assembly GCA_020442185.1. GTDB lineage: Bacteria > Pseudomonadota > Alphaproteobacteria > Rhizobiales > Hyphomicrobiaceae > JAEUMD01. Next base: position 15,913 of record JAGRKS010000094.1, on the reverse strand, counting down.
CGCCGACCATGACGGTACGGTCCGGGGCCCTCGATGTCTCGCGCATCGCCCTCAGAACCATGCCGGGATCGGGTTTCGACGGGTTGTCGTCGGCGGTCTGGATCGTCGCGAACAAGCCTTCGAAGCCTTCGCGCTCGATCAGCGCATCGACCCCTCGCCGCGACTTTCCGGTTGCAATGCCGAGCACGGTGTCATGCTCACCCGCGAGTGCGAGGATCGTCTCGCGCGCCAGCGGAAAGAGCGGCTCGTGATGTTCGGGCCGGCCCCTGAGGTCGGAGAACGAACCCTTGTAGGCTTCCGCAACCGCATCGATCACACGCGCGTCCGCGTCCGGCAGCAGGCGCGATATTGCTGGTGCCAGCGACAGGCCAACGACGCCAAGAACGGCGGCGCGCGGCACCGGCGGCAGGCCGTTCGCGGCGATCGCCCTATCCATGGCCGCGACGATCATGTGCTGGCTGTCGACAATCGTGCCATCACAGTCGAATAGAACAAGTTTCATGACGAGCCCTTCTGGCGCTCAGGTTCGGGTGTCCTCGACGGTTGCCAGCCGGAGGGGAATTTGCGCCGCGCCCCGATCACGTGCCCTCCGCCGATGCATGGCCTTCTCGGCACGCGCGACTTACTCTTGGAACCGGTTGGGATCGAGGCCGAGCATGTCCCACGTTTTGAGCATGTGCTCGGGCAGCGGCGCTGTGGCGTCGATCTTGCCGCCCTGCACGAACGGATGCGGCAGAATGAGCCGGCGCGCATGCAGATGCAGCTTCTGATCGATGCCGCTGTCGGCCAGCGCTTGATGCCCCTCGTACTTGTTGTCGCCGATGATGGGATGGCCGATCGAGGCCATATGCGCGCGCAGCTGGTGCTGGCGGCCCGTCACCGGCTTCAGCGACACCCAGGCGGCCTTGTGCGCAACGCGATCGATCACCGAGTAGTGCGTCGTCGCGTGCATCGCCACGTCCTGTTCGCCGGGACGCGCGCGCCGCACTCTGTCGCCATCCGGTCCGGACGCCTTGACGAGAGCCGCCTCGATCTTGCCCTGCGGCGGGCGCGGCACGCCCTTCACCAGCGCCCAGTAGGTTTTTGCCGCCGATCGCGTCTGGAAGATGCGGCCGAGCTTGGCTGCTGCATCACGATGCTTGGCGACGAGCAGTACGCCGGTCGTGTCGCGGTCGAGCCGATGGACGAGGCGCGGGCGATCCCCGAAGCGATCGATCATGCCGGCGAGAATTCCGTCGATGTGGCGCTTGGTGCCGGTGCCGCCCTGCACGGCGATGCCGAACGGCTTGTTGAGCACAAGCACGTGCTCGTCCTCGAACAGGATGTTGCGTTCGATGAGATCGCGGTCCGCCTTCGACAACCCCGGCGGCGGCCGCACCGACGGCGATGTTTTCGCAGGCTGGCGCACGACATGGGGCACGCGCACCTCGGCGCCGGCGGCGAGCCGGTCGTTCGCCTGGACGCGTTTGGAATCGACCCGTACCTGCCCCGACCGCAGCAGCTTCTGCAGGTACGTGTAGCCGACATCCGGGAAATGGATGCGAAACCAGCGGTCGAGCCTCAGCCCATCCTCGTTGCTCTTGACCCGGATCGTCTCGACGGTGGGCGCGCTCATGTCAACACCCAGCGGGTCATGGCCATTCCGGCATAGAGCATGGCGATGGCCGCCAGAACGGAAACCGCCACGTAGAGAAACGCCAGCCCGGTCTCGCCGCGCGAGGCGAGAACCGCGACATCGAGCGAGAACGCCGAGAAGGTCGTGAACCCGCCGAGCACGCCGGTTGCGAGGAACGTGCGCGCCTCCAGCGATCCACCGAACTTGAGACTGAGCGCCTCGATCAGGATGCCCATCAGCAGCGATCCGACGATGTTGACGGTGAGCGTGCCCCAGGGGAACGACGTGCCGAGCAGGCGGCCCATTCCGACGTTGACGAGGTAGCGCGCTCCCGCGCCCAGCGCACCGCCAGCGGACGCCAGCAGGAAGAATTTCATAAAACGAAGCCTCGTGAGACCCGGGTTGCGATCCGAGACAGATAGCCGTTCCGGCACCGCGGGAAAAGCGGGAAGCGCGCGGTTCGGCGTCATTCGAGCGGGGGCTCACTTCGAAGCATGCCGCCGATGGCCCATCCGATCATCCAGCCGACGGCCAATGCGGCAACGTTAACGAGCATGAACACCAGGGAATGCAGATCGGCGACTTGATCGGGACTGTCGAAGGAGAACTGCGCCACGACCCAGCTCGCAACCGGCGTGCTGAGGTAAACGGTGACCCCCAGCGCGACGATGATGCCTGAAATCATGGCGATCAGATAGCGCACGACACGTCCCCCTTCGCCGGCGACAAGCCCGCGCAACGATTGTTCTACTTCACTTCCCAGAACCAGATTTCACCGGCCTCGGCGTAGTTGGAATAATAGCCGAGCCAGGAAAACCACTCCATCAGCCACTTGGCACTCGAACGGTAGCCGTTCCAGACGTCGATGTGGTCGCCCGTCGCACGGCCGCTGTCTGTCGATCGGCGCCAATAGTCCTGAATGTAGATGACGCCGGTTCGACCGAAAACCTTGGGATAGAATGTGGCCGCTTCTGCCCCAGAGAACCGTTCCCTCGGGCCGAAGCCCGGCAATTTCGCGCGTTCGATCGCGTTGGCGAGCTGATTGGCGTTGATGAAATGCATCATGTCGCGGGGATGGACGGAGCAGTGCGCACAGCCGGGCAGTTGCGCCGCGGTGACGCCTGCCCGTCGCAACGCCGTCGACATCCGGATGGCGCACTGGTTCGCGAACACCGGATAGCCCTTCTCGACCGGGCGCCCCTCGAGGTTGACGAGATCGGCGGGCGCGATGCAAGGCGTCATGACGCTCTCGTTGATCGGATGGCCGCGCCACAGATCGCGAAAGATCACCATGGACTGATCTCCTCCACTTACCCGGCCCGTTCAGCCGTTGCCGAAGCCGCCACTGGCTCTCCAAACATAATGAGCAGGGCATCAAGGTCGATGACATGAAACTCACGCTGGCCGTAAAAAGTGTCGAAAGGAGGCTTGACCCGGCCTTCCGGCAACTGATCGAGGCGCGGTTTCAATTCAGCGTAGAGCCGATCGAGCCCTTCGACGTCGATGTAGCAGGCCTGCTGGCGCTTTTGATCGTGCATATCGGCGGGATTGCAGGAAGCGATCAGCCGCAAGGCAACGCCATCTCGACGCAGAAATGCGTACCCCTCGGCGCGGAAGGTCGGCGTAAATCCCAGCGTTGTGGTGAAAAAGGCGACCGACAGGTCGACATCGGCGACGGGCACCATTGGCGTGATCTGCTTCAACATGACCGTCGCTCCCCCTATCCGCCGCGCTTCTTGCGCAGCCCGTCCCAGTAGGCGAGACGCTTCCTGATCTCGCGCTCGAAACCGCGCTCGGGCGGATCGTAGAATGTGGGCCGACGGCCCATCTCGTCGGGAAAATAGTTCTGGCCCGAGAACCCATCGGGTGCGTCGTGATCGTAGGCGTAGCCCTCGCCATAGCCTTCGGCCGCCATCAATTTCGTTGGTGCGTTGAGGATGGCTTTCGGGGGCGACAGGCTGCCGTGTTCTTTCGCGGCGCGCATCGCCGCCTTGTAGGCGACGTAGGCCCCATTCGATTTCGGCGCGGTGGCGAGATAGATCGTCGCTTGCGCCAGCGCCAGCTCACCTTCCGGGCTGCCGAGAAAATCGAAGGTGTCCTTGGCGGCGATCGTCTGTGTCAGGGCATTGGGATCTGCGAGACCGATATCCTCGACCGCCATCCGCACCAGTCGCCGGGCGATGAACAACCGGTCCTCGCCACCGTCGAGCATCCGGCATAGCCAATACAGTGCCGCGTCGGGGTCCGAGCCGCGCACCGACTTGTGCAGCGCGCTGATCAGGTTGTAGTGGCCGTCACGGCCCTTGTCGTAGAGCGGTGCGCGGCGTTGCACGATCTGAACGAGGCCGTCGCGATCGACAGCCGCCGCGCCTTCGGGCAGGGACGCAAATACCTCCTCGGCGAGATTGACGATCGTGCGGCCATCGCCATCCGCCATCGCGATCAGTGCCGCGCGGGCCTCGGGCTCGAGCGGCAGAGCCCGGCCCTCCTCCTGCTCCGCCCGCCTCAGAAGCGCCTCGAGGGCGTCGTCGTCGTGGCGGTTGAAGACGAGGACGATGGCGCGGCTCAGAATGGCGGCATTGAGCTCGAACGAGGGGTTCTCCGTCGTCGCGCCGACGAGCGTGATCGTGCCATCCTCCATGTGCGGCAGGAAACTGTCCTGCTGCGCCCTGTTGAAGCGATGGATCTCGTCGACGAACAACAACGTACCGCGCCCCTGCTCGCGGCGCAGACGCGCCCGGTCGAAAACCTTGCGTAGATCCTGAACGCCCGAAAAGATCGCCGAAATCTGCTCGAATTCGAGATCCGTTTCCGACGCGAGCAACCGCGCCACCGTCGTCTTGCCGGAACCCGGCGGCCCCCAGAGAATCATGCTCGACAACCGGCCCGAGCGGAGCATACGCGTCAGCGTACCGGCCTCGCCGACGATCTGGTCCTGTCCGACCACTTCGCCCAGCGCTTTCGGCCTCAGACGGTCGGCGAGCGGCCGCGGCGCACGCTTCTCGAGACCGGCGGCTTCGAAAAGATTGGTCACGTGCCGGGCTCCTTTCGGATGGCGAGCAATGCCAGCGGACACGCGGCAAACGCCAAATAGAGGGCAAGCGAAATCATACCGTCCGGCTCCAGGAAATGCTGCAGCCATTCGACGGGTGTCATCTGGCGCAGCCAATACGAGAACGCAGCTTCGGCTGCCAGCAGCAGCAATAGTGCGACCGCCCCCATGCCGAGGTGCGCCTGCCAGGTTTCGCCGACACGCCACCACTTGAGGCATCGCGCGGCGACCCATGTCATGATGGCCAGCATGACCGGCGCCTCGAACGCCAGCGCAGCGGTGCTACCAACCATCGGTTTGAGCACCAGCTCGCGTACCGGCCCGATGGCAAAGCCCGCCAGGAACGTCAGCACGAAATAGACTGCACCGGCCTTCAGCCAGTTCATCCCTCGACCATCCGTCAGCCCGGCACCTGCATGCGCATCACCTGCCCGCCACGACGGATAGCCAGCACCCACAGCCGCTGCCGTCGATCGAGCAGGCGATCGAGATCGCGTACGGCATTGACCGGCTCTTCCTGGACGGAGGCGATGATGTCGCCGACCCGGAAACCGAGGCGCGCGGCGATGCTGCCGGGCCGCACCGAAAGAACCACGACACCCTCCGTCTCGTCGACGCCGAGTTCATCCGCCACACCAGGCAAGAGGTTGCCGACGCGCGCTCCGTCCAGCGGATGACGCCCGGAGAGGTTGCGCACGTCGTTCGGGCCGGGAGCCGGCGCCGCAGTCAATCTGAGCTTGACGACGCGCGGGCGACCGCGGCTCAGCACGTCGAGCTCCGCGGTGTTTCCGACACCGCGTGTCGTCAGCCGGTAGAGGGCCGAGCGCGCATCCGTCACCTCGAAGCCATCGATCTTCGTGATCACGTCGCCCGGCTCGAGGCCCGCCGACTTGGCCGGCCCCTTGTCGTCGATGCGGACGACCAGCGCACCCGACACGCGGTCGAGGCCGAGGCCTTCCGCGACCTCGCGCGTCATGCTCTCGAGACGCGCTCCGATCCACGGACGTTCGACCTTGCGCCCCGTTACCGCACTGTCGACGTAAAGGCGCACGAGATTGGATGGGATCGCGAAGCCGATGCCGACCGATCCACCCGATCGCGTATAGATCATCGTGTTGATGCCGACGAGCTTGCCTTCGATATCGACCAGCGCGCCGCCCGAGTTGCCGGGATTGATCGCTGCGTCCGTCTGGATGAAAACAGAAGCCGACTGCCGGCCGACCTCGCTGCGTGCGAGCGCGGAGACGATGCCGCTCGTCACGGTCTGGCCGACGCCGAACGGATTGCCGATCGCGAGCACCAGATCGCCAACCTCGAGACTGTCTGAATCCTCGAAGTCGAGGAATTCGAAGCGCGGCTGTTCCGTCTCGATTTTGAGCACGGCGATGTCGTTCTTTTCGTCGGTCACCAGCAGCTTGGCATCGAATTCGCGCTTGTCGGCGAGTGCAACGCGGATCTCCGTCTCGCCCCGCGATTTCACGACGTGGGCGTTGGTGACGACGATGCCGTCGCGGCTGACGATGACGCCCGAGCCGAGCGAGCGCTGCATCCGCTCCTGCGGCATGCCGAGTGAATCGCCGAACATGCGCTCGAAAAAAGGATCGCCCTGGAACGGCGAGACGAACGTGCGCACACGGCTCGAAACGTAGACGTTGACGACGGCTGGTGCCGTCTTGCGCACGATTGGCGCGAAAGAGAATTGAACGGCCTCGCGCGAAGGTGGCGGAACGCGCCGTTGGGCGTCGGCGGCAGCCGGCAGGAGGATTGCGGCGAGCGCGATCGCAACCAGGTTCCATGCCCGAAGGTGTGTCAGGCTTCGAGTCGCAGGATCGTGAGGCGTTGCAAGCGGCGATCGCATCAAGTGCATTTCAATCTCCTCGACACGCCGGATCGACCGGCGGCTTGGGTCAAGTGGAAGCCGTTCTGGATGGCGGCCGACATGATCGGCGCGATCCTAAACGACATGTCCAATTCGTCACGGCGGCTGTCGTCGACGTCCGCCGGGGTGAAGAAAATGGCAGCCTCGCGCCGTCCTCAGTCGGGCGCCGGAGACCGGAGGCTGGAGGCCGATCGTGACGACATCTCGGCAACCTCCGCACGATGGCGGCCCCGATGCAACGTCAGCCCCACGTCGGAGCAGCGCCAGAAATGGCGAAACAGCTGCTAGGCTGCTTCCCGCGAGCCATCCAAGGTGCGTTCATCGCAACGCTCCGTTTCCACCGATGGCCGCCGCAAAGCGGGACGCGACGCCACCCTCGTGGCCCGTCGCGCCAAAATCGCATCGTGGCCCCACCCGCGTCCGATTTTGGCGCGACATGAGGGCCACGAGCAACATCATCATCCTCGTGTGGCGTTTATCGCGCCACACTAGAAGGTTCGGGCGCCGCTTGAAACCCAGGGCAACCTCCGCGCGCATTCGCGCCTGCCCGGACAACTCGAGCGAATCACCCGTTGCCAGTCTTCTGCTTCGCCTTCTTGTTCATGGAATATGCGATCCAGGCCGCGAACAGGATGAAGGGCAAGAGCCCGGGAAAGATCAGCGCCAGGATGACAGCGCCGATCGCAAGCTGCGGCCAGTAGTTCTTCCAACTGCCGAGCTTTCCCATTGCCTCCTTGAGATCGACCGGCAGCGCGATTTCCGCAGGCGGCTTCACCTTTTCGCGGAGTGTCGGTGGGCGCATGCCCCCCGGCGACGCGCGCCGTGCACTGCGCTGCTGTTGACGATTTTCGGCGCGTTCCGCCTTGACGTCGCGGCGCTCGGCGCTGCGCTTGTCGAAGGCATCCTGGACCGACGGTTCACGCCGCGCGGAAAAAATCCGGATCAGCTGAGGCAGCTTGCCAGCCTCCACCCAAAGATCCATGCCGTCGCGCCAGACGAAGTGGTGCGCCTTGTATCGGCCTGTCTCGACACCGTGCGCCAGCTCGGCATCGTCGAAAGGTCCGTCCAGTTCATCGTCGTGAGACACATACCAGCCGTGGAAAATCTCGGCATCCGACATCTGCGCACTCCTGGGGCGAATCGCTCGACATGAGTGATGCGGAGCTTAGTCGAAGCATGACCCCGAGGGAATTGCGCCGGCACATGACCGTCAACCGCACGGCCAGCTGTGGTTCGAACGCGTCACGTTCGTCACGCTCAGATCATCCTGAGCGCCCTCAAACTGGAGGCCCCGGCGCGGACGGCCTCTTCGGGTGTATGGAAGACATGGCCGAACACGTCGCGTGCCTTGTTGTTGGCACAAACGCGGACGACGCCGAGTTCGGGCAGCACGGTCCGAAGCCGCTTGTCGAATATAGCGATGGCGCGAACCATCATGTCCGGCATCTCGAACTTCGGAACCTTGCGGGCAATATCGGGAACCGCCTCGGCAACGAGCTTGCCCATGTTGTAGAGGCTGAGCGAACCGTTGGTTGCGAGAAACCGGGCACCAGCCGCCTTTGCTTCCGTCATCGCCTTGACGTGCAGCGCTGCCACGTCGCGCACGTCGACGACGGGAAACACGATGCGCGGCGCTCCGGGATAGGCGCCGGTTCCCATCAACCGCAGGACTTCGATCGATGTCGACTGGTCGGGATCGAGCACAGGCCCCAGGATGAAGCCCGGATTGATCGCGACGAGCGAGGGCGCTCCGGCCGTCGTGCCGACGAAGTCCCACGCTGCCTTCTCGGCCAGCGTCTTCGACGCGATGTAGGGAGTAATGTCGCCACGCTCAGGGTCGGTCCAATCGCTCTCGGTGTAGACATGGCCGGGCGCGCGCGGGCTCGTGTACATCACCGCGACCGTCGAGGACGTCATGACGACCCGCTCGACGCCTGCCCGCGTCGCCGCTTCGAGGACGCGACGCGTGCCGTCGAGTGCCGGTCGGATCACCTCGTTGCGATCCGTCGGCTGCGTGATCGGGAACGGCGAGGCGACGTGGAGAACGTAGCGGCAGCCGGCGACGGCCTCGTCCCATCCTGCGTCGCTGGTGAGGTCCGCCGCCACCAGTGCGATTTCGCCACCGTCGATCTTGGCCCTCGCCATGGCGCGGGTGACGGCATCGCCGGTCATTGCGATATCGCGAACCGTGCCGCGCACCCGGTAGCCGTGCCGCAACAGCTCCGCGATGCAATGCTTGGCGACGAAGCCTGTCGCGCCGGTGACGAGAACGGTATCGGTCATCGCAATCTCCGAAGTCTGCCCGAAGCGCACGCGGGCATCCTGGCTGGCTTCGATCACAGTACTTCGATTGCCGGAACTTCAAAAGCCGGTGCCCGTTGGCGATCCGTTGGACAACAGCGCAACATTGGCAACGCGCGCCATCTGGCGGACCTGTCCGAAACCCAGGGCTCGGCTGAACGGCGAGGCGATCGACACGGTCCGGCGCGATCCGATGCAGTCCGCCCGATGCGGCTGGATCACCACCCCCACGTGGTGACGTTGGCGATCGGCTCGCGACGGTTCAATGCGAAGATGCCCTTGACGTAGCGCACGATCATCCAGACCGCGGTGAACAGCAGGATCAAGCCGCCGACGACGAAGAAGATCGTCAACGCGCCGATGACGGCATAGAGGATGCCGATGAAAAACGTGCGAACCTGCCAGCGGTAGTGCGTCGCCAGCCAATCCGGTTTCGCGCCGAGATTAACGAGTGCCAAGATAATGCCGATCACCGGAAAAAGCGGGATCGGAACCAACTGCAGGATGTAGGCGACCAGTGCGGTGGTGGTGGACGTTTCGGCCCGCGGTCCGGCTGCGGTCGATGCCTCGTCGTTCGAAGCGTCGACATGGTGCCCGTTCGTGCGACGACGCGACGGATCGGACGCTCGATCTGCCGGCGCCTCTTCATCTGCCGGGTCGAAGTACGCGGCGTCGATCACCGGTGCGGGTTGGGCTGCGTAGACAGCCGAATGAAGGCGGCTTTGCCTCTCGCCCGAAGCATGACCTGCCGAAGCCTCACGCCGTGGATATCGGCCGTTGTCATAGTCAGGCGCCATTGCTCGGGTCGAATTGGCCCCAAGGAGTGGATCACGATAGCCGCCACGCCCACCTTCGTCATGGAAGCCGGCCAGTGGTGGATGCACGCCCGGCGGCGGTGGCGGCATGCGCATTGGTGGCGGTGGCGGCGGCGCCAGCAATCCGGGCACGTCGCTCGCCTGCCACCAATCGGAGAACCCGGTCCGCCAGACGAAGTCGGTCGGCTTCAAGTGGCGCAACTCTACGAGCTTGCGGAACTCGATCGCGGTGATTGGGCCGTACTGCTGCCCGTCGCGCGCGAGATACCATTGAGTTTCGTCCGCGACGTGCTGCATGACGCCGTCCCCCCAAAACGCAGAACACGGACAACTCTAAGAGGCGAGCGGATATGGCGCAACCGTCACTTGTATGCGCAAGCGCCGCGGCCGATCTCGATCACTCGAACACGTTGCTGACGCCGCGTCCTCGTGACCCTCAGGGCAGCGGCCCCGTCCGGAACAGGCTGACGCGCAACCCGCCGTGCGAAACGGGCGCCGTTTGCGGCTGAAATGGCAGACCCGTTGCCCTGGCGAGCGGCGCTTCACTCGTAATGATGCCGACACGCCAGCCCGAAAACCGTGACATCAGCGTCTGGCCGAGAGCGCGATAGAGCGGCTGCAGCTGTGTCTTGTCGCCGATGCGCGTGCCATAGGGCGGGTTGGCGATGACGAGGCCCGGCGGTCCTGGCGGGGGGACGATCTCGCTCACCATGAGCTGCTGGAACACCGTCATGGCAGAAACACCGGCGCGTTCTGCGTTCGCTCGGCTCGACGTGATCGCACCCGCATCTCGGTCGCTGCCGTAGAAGCGCAAATCCGGCGCAGCAGCCGCAGCCGACGAATTCCTGGGTGGCGCGTCCTTCAAGGACTGCCAGGCCGCGGCATCGAACGTCGCGAGTTGCTCGAAGGCGAAGCTGCGCGTGCGGCCCGGCTTCAACCCCAACGCGATTTCCGCGGCTTCGATCACGAATGTACCCGACCCGCACATCGGATCGAGTACGGGCTCCCGGCCGTTATAGTTGCATTGGCGCAGAAACAACGACGCCATCGTCTCGCGCATCGGCGCTTTGGTGACGGCTTCCTTGTGGCCGCGCTTGTGCAGTAGCTCGCCCGAGGTGTCGACGCCGATGCTGCAGAGGTCGCCCTCTATCCTGACGCGCACAGTGACATCGGCGGCGGCATCGATCGGCGCGCCGAGGCGATCCCGGATGGCCTTTTCGACACGCTCGACCGCCGCGCCCGAATGATAAATGCGCGAGGCTTTGCATGTCGCTTCGACGCGGACGGGGACGTCCGGTCGCAACACGTCCGCCCACGGCAACTGATGCGCGCGCTTGTCGAGTTGTGCCAGATGCGAAGCCGGGAACGCCCCGATCGGCGCCACGACGCGCCCGGTTCCGCGGATGTCGAGGTTCGCGCGCCAGACTTCGCTCCAGCCACCGCGAACCGTGACGCCGCCAGGAACCGTGCGCGCGCCCTTGAACCCCAGGGCCCGCGCCTCGATGGCCAGTGCGGATTCCAGCCCTGGTGCCACTGCCAAGAATATTTCGAATTCCCCGCGTTTGGTCATACTGCCCGTTCTTCGCCGGCGGCGGCTTTAAATTCAGCGCGTCTCGACTGACGCTCAGGCGCACGCGCAGCTGTGCTTCATTCGTCGCTTTGCGCCGAACACGAGCTCCGTCTCGCCTTGGCTGACGTCATCTTTTCCGCGTCGGCGTGCGTCTCGAGTGATGCGGCGACGGCCGCGGGGCACGCGAGGTGCCCCGCCGATCAGCGCCTCATGCGAAAATGCCCGGATGGTACTGCCATCCGGGCATTTTGAAATGTCGCACTGATCGACCGGACGAAACGTCAGCCCTGCTGGTCCTGCTCGGCCAGCCACGCCTCGTGGCGTTCGCGGTCCTCTTTGCCCTTGACGCTCTCGTCGCGGTCGACGAGCTCGATGACGGCGCGCGGAGCGCTGTCGCCGTAGCGGAAGCCGGCCTTCAAGACGCGCGTATAGCCGCCGTTGCGCTCCTTGTAGCGCGGACCGAGGACGTCGAAGAGCTTCTTGGTCATGGCCTCGTCACGCATCCGCGAAGCTGCGAGACGGCGCGAGTTGAGGTCACCGCGCTTGGCGAGCGTGATGTACTTGTCCATGACGCGCTTCAGGTCTTTCGCCTTCGGCAGCGTCGTGACGATCTGTTCGTGCTTGATGAGGGCCGCGACCATGTTGGAGAACATCGCCTGGCGGTGGCCGACGTCGCGTGAAAAGCGGCGGCCGAGCTTCTTGTGTCGCATGTCTAGTCTACCCTTGCGTTGTACGTGACGCCGGACGACTCTGGCGACGAGCCTCGCAGTCCGGCAGTGCCCGTGGGAGGTTCTTCGGCCTCACCTTGGCGGGCGTGGAGCCCTTCCCCCGCGAACGGGAGAAGAGAATTCGATCAGAACTGATCCTCGAAGCGCTTGGCGAGTTCCTCGATGTTGTCCGGCGGCCAGTTCGGCACTTCCATGCCGAGATGCAGGCCCATGGACGCCAGCACTTCCTTGATCTCGTTG
>JAGRKS010000094.1:2011-3641 GCA_020442185.1 Hyphomicrobiaceae bacterium | reverse complement strand
TTGTCGTTCTTCAGGCAGTTGGCCGAACGCACCGACAGCTCGAGCTCGTCGACCTTCTTGAGCAGCGCGGCATTGAACGCCAGCTCGGGATGCGACGTCTCCTCGACCTGCTTCTTCGGCTCCTCGAAGTTGATGAACACCGAGAGCTGGTCCTGCAGGATGCGCGCCGCGAGCGCGACGGCATCCTCGGGCGTGATGGAGCCGTCCGTCTCGACCGTCAGCGTCAGCTTGTCATAGTCGAGAATCTGGCCCTCGCGGGTGTTCTCGACCTTGTAGGACACCTTCTTGACCGGTGAGTAGAGGCAATCGACCGGGATCAGGCCGATCGGCGCATCTTCGGGCCGGTTGCGGTCGGCGGCAACGTAGCCCTTGCCGATGTCGCCGGTCAGCTCCATGCGCACGGAGGCGCCCTGGTCGAGGTGGCAGATGATGTGGTCGGGATTGAGGATCTCGATTTCCGAGGACGTCTCGATGTCGCTGGCGCGCGCCGGGCCGGGCCCGTCCTTCTTGAGGACCATGCGCTTCATGCCCTCGGAGTGGATGCGCAGCGCGACTTCCTTGATGTTGAGAACGACGTCCGTGACATCCTCGCGAACGCCTGGGATCGACGAGAACTCGTGCAGCACACCGTCGATCTGCACCGTCTTGATCGCAGCGCCCTGGAGCGACGACAGCAGGACCCGGCGCAACGCATTGCCGAGCGTCAGGCCGAAGCCGCGCTCCAGCGGCTCTGCAACCAGCGTCGCGCTGCGACTGCGATCGCGGCCGGGCGTGATTTCGAGCTTGTTCGGACGGATGAGATCCTGCCAGTTCTTCTGCAGCAATGTGACCACGGTGAACCTCTTCTTGGATTGGAGCAGCTGCTCGGCCCAACCGGCCTCAGCGCTCGACAGTCGATGCAACGTCACATAACGGCGGATAGGTATCGACGCAGACGCCTCGGCGTCGATCGCCAACCGGGCCGCGCGTCAGACGCGACGGCGCTTGCGCGGACGGCAACCGTTGTGCGGGATCGGCGTCACGTCGCGGATCGAGGTGATCTGGAAGCCGACCGACTGCAACGCGCGCAGAGCCGATTCACGCCCCGAGCCCGGGCCGCAAACCTCGACCTCGAGGATTTTCATGCCATGCTCCATGGCCTTCTTTCCGGCATCCTCGGCGGCCATCTGCGCCGCGAACGGCGTCGATTTGCGCGATCCCTTGAAGCCCATCGTGCCCGACGACGACCAGGAAATCGTGTTGCCCTGGGCGTCCGTGATGGTGATCATGGTGTTATTGAACGACGCGTTGACGTGTGCGACGCCAGACGTGATGTTCTTCTTTTCGCGGCGGCGGACTTTACGCCCCTGCTGCTCTTTCGCCATCTTTCAGGTTCTCCGATATCGCGGCCATTGCGGCGCGTGGGGGCTCGTGGTTGGTGTTCGATCGGCGACGAGCCGATCGGATAGTTCGGTTTCAATCAGACGTGCATGCGGCGGCGATTGCAGATGGGACCAGGGTGCCTGGCGTCCAACGGTCTGCTGCGCCAAAGCGGCACGGCAGAGCACCCGGATTTCCGGATGCTCCGACATGCCGCCGGAAATCAGGCTTTCTTCTTGCCCGCGATGGGCTTGGCCGGACCCTTGCGGGT
>JAGRKS010000094.1:0-1950 GCA_020442185.1 Hyphomicrobiaceae bacterium | reverse complement strand
CGGTAGCAGCCGAGATCCATCAAGCGTTTGATGTTCATCGCGACTTCACGGCGCAAATCGCCTTCGACCATGAAATCACGGTCGATCGTCTCACGGATCTGGAGCACCTCGGCGTCCGACAGCTCGTTGACACGACGCTCCGCGGGGATGTTCACTTTCTCACAGATCTGCTTGGCGAACTTCGGGCCAATGCCGTGGATATACTGCAGCGCGATGACAACGCGCTTCTGGGTCGGGATGTTCACGCCTGCGATACGGGCCACGTCGATCTCCTGATCAGGGTCTTGCTCAAGCGGGGTGCCACACGCCCCGTGGCCACAACCCGCTCGTTTGGTTCAACAAAAGGCATCGCGACCGGTACCGGCGTTGGCTCCGCCGATGTGCCCGGTCGCTAAGGGTGCGTCATGAAATCGCGGCTTTTTATCCCGCCACGAACTCCACGTCAACGAAAGGTTCAGGCCTGCGTCATGCCGCCCCGCCCGCTCCGGACGCCAATCCGCCCGAACCGGTCGTTGTGGTCATGACAAGGCCTGGTCGATTTGCCGGGCCACATCGTCGATTGCGGCCATGCCGTCAACCGACTTCAGATGATCCTTGGCGTAGTAGTAGCCGATAAGAGGCGCGGTCTCACGGTAGTATGCCAACAGCCGCTTCTTGACCGTTTCTGCGTTGTCGTCGGCGCGACGCGTAAACTCGGTTGCCCCGCACTGGTCGCAGACACCCTCGGTTTTCGGCTGCTTATGGAGGTCGTGATAACCGGCGCCGCACTTGGCACAACTATAGCGGCCGGAAATGCGCTCGATGAGCGCGGCATCATCGACCCTGATTTCAACGACGGCATCGAGCGTCTTGCCCTTCTCGTCGAGCAACCGGTCCAGCGCCGAGGCCTGTGCCAGCGTCCGCGGAAAGCCATCGAGGATGAACCCGCCCTGGCAGTCGGGCTCATCGATCCGGTCGGCAATGATGCCGATCACGATATCGTCAGACACCAATCCGCCGGTCTTCATCACGGCGTCGGCGCGCTTGCCGACTTCGGTGCCAGCCTTGACTGCGGCCCGGAGCATTTCACCGGTCGAGAGCTGCTTCAAACCGCGTGCGGCCGCAAACATCTCGGCCTGCGTCCCCTTGCCGGCGCCTGGCGGCCCGAGAAAAATAAGATTCATTTCCGTCCTCTGTTCGTGGATGCGCCCCTGAGCTTGGCCTTCTTGATGAGCCCCTCATACTGGTGGGCCAACAGGTGGCTCTGAACCTGCGCAACCGTGTCCATCGTCACGCTGACTGCGATGAGCAGTGAGGTGCCGCCGAAATAGAACGGCACCGCAGCGTAGGAGATCAGGAATTCCGGAAGCACGCAGACAGCTGCAAGGTATATCGCACCGACGACCGTGATGCGCGTTAGCACATAGTCAATATACTCGGCCGTCTTCTGGCCAGGACGGATGCCAGGAAGGAAGCCACCATACTTTCGTAGGTTATCGGCCGTCTCCTGCGGATTGAAGACTACCGCGGTGTAGAAGAACGCAAAGAAGACGATCAGCGCCACATACACCAGCAGGTGCAATGGCTGGCCGCGGCCGAGGGCGGCAACGATCGTGTTGAGCCACTCGGGACCTTGGCCGGCGCTGAACTGGGCGACGGTTATCGGCAGAAGCAGCAGCGACGACGCAAAGATCGGCGGAATGACACCCGACGAATTCAGCTTGAGTGGCAGATGCGAGCTGTCCCCCTGGAACATCCGGTTGCCGACTTGTCGCTTTGGATACTGGATGAGCAGCCGGCGCTGCGCGCGCTCCATGAAGACGATGGCCGCAACGACCGCAAGCATGAGCACCAGAAGCGCCAGCAGTAGGAACGTCGAGAGCGAACCCGTGCGCGCCAATTCGAAGAGACCAACGATCGCGGACGGCAGGCCGGCGACGATGCCGGCGAAGATGATCAGCGAGATGCCGT
>JAGRKS010000093.1 GCA_020442185.1 Hyphomicrobiaceae bacterium | reverse complement strand
ATGATTCTAGTGTTGCTTTTGTCACCAACGCTTGGCAGGCCACCTTGCAGCAAACGGGGACCAAGCGTTCGTGCCGCAACACTAGTCCTCCGCCACAATTCTCGGCTACGCTCGCGTTCGGGTACCGACTTTCGCCGGCCAAGGTGCTCGCCTCGGGCAAGCCGGACGGCCGACGGCCCTCAACGCTCGCCTCGACATCGCAACACTCGGATGCTTAGAGATCGCGGATGGATGACCTCTCGAGTGCCCACATCTCGAGCGCGGACTGGCGGCGCTCACGGCGTCTTGCCATAACAACGCTCGCGGCCTGGATCATGCTCGCAATCCTCTTGCCGTTAGCGTCCCAGCAGCTCGAGGCCGTGGCGGTGCTCGGCATACCGCTCGGCTATTACGTCGGCGCGCAGGGAGCATTGGTCGGCTTCGCCATTTTGGCGCTCGTTCACGTCCGCCGTCAGCGCACCCTAGATCAGCTCGCGTCGCGGTCCTCGCCCGCCACCAGCACGAACGATATCGCATGAGCCAATCAACAGATCGAGGCGACGCGTCCGACACCACGACACATGCAACGACGCAGGGCCGTCCGGGTGGCGCAGCGCGGACCGGCATCGCAATCGGCAGCCTCGCAATCGCGGCCGACCGTCTGTCCGGCGCACTTCTACTCGCCGTCACGGGCGCGTTGTTCGCTTTCGGCCAAGACGGCCTTGCCCCGCTCATCGGCCTGACAGGCGGCATAGCACTCGCATCGTTTCTGGTTGTTCCGCATGTGCGCCGCGCCGGTGCATCGGGCCTCATCGGATTCGTCGCGACCCGCTATGGCCGGATCGCGCGCGCCGTTGCCCTCATCATCGCCGGGATCGCCACGACAACCCTCGTCGCGGCAGAATTGAAGGCCATCGCGGCTGCACTCAGCGTCGGCACCGGCATACAAGAATCGCAAGGCTTGGCCGCCGCATTGCTCGTCGTCGTCCTTCTGGCGCTTGCCGCGGGCATGCCGGCCCTGACGCGCGTGCAGGCGCTCTTGCTTCCGCTCATCGCGGCGGCACTCCTGCTTCCCCTTCTCTGGCCGGCGCTCGAAGCGGCGACACTCGAAACCGCGCTGCCGCACCTGACCTACGGACAGAAACTGCAGGATATTTCGTCCCTCGAGTTGAGACTACTCGAGGCCGAACTTGCCGACCCCGTTACCCTCAAGGCGTACCTCCGGCCCTTCATCTCGATGAACGTGCCCAACACGCTGCTCTTGATCGTCGCGCTGTCGCTCGGCATCGCCGTGCTGCCGACGCTTGCGCGGCGACCTGCTGACGCCGCTTCCCCAGACGATGCCCGCATGTTCGTCGCAATGGCACTCGTTCTCGTCGTCATGACGGTTCTGGCACTACCGCCGCTGGCAGCCGGCGCGCGACAGGCGTTGCTCGCGGACATGGTGGGGCAGGACGTCGCTGCGATACCGCTGTGGATCCTCGATACCGCACGTCACGGCGTCATCCAAATCTGCGGGGCGACGCCTGTGTCACAGGAAGCCGTGACGGCGGCGTGTGCCGCGCTCGACGATCCACCCCGCCTGCTTCGGCTCGACGACATCACAATCGACCGCGATCGTTCGTTGTTCGCGGCCATCGTGCTGCAGAAGCTGCCCGCGTTCATGATTCCGCTGCTGGCCGGGGTCGTCGGCATGGCCGCGATAGCCGCCGCGGCCTGGTATCTCGTGGCTGTCCGCGCGGACCTTCAAGGGCCGTCGGCGCCAGCGGAGTTCGCCTCCAGTGGCGCCCCTGCCATCCTCGACGAGGCGGGACTCGGCAGACCTCTCACCGCTGCCGCGTCCCGCGTCGCAATCGTGATGATCGCAACGCTTGCCGCCGCAGTCGCGAGCCAGGCGAATGCCGACATCATGACCCTGATCGCCTGGGGATTGTCGATCTCTGCCGCCGGCCTCGCTCCAGCCATCCTGCTCGGCATCTGGTGGTCGCGCACCACCTCGGCCGGTGCCACGCTCGGCATGCTGACCGGCTTTTCGCTGACGGCCTACTACATCGCAGGCACGCAATACTTCCCATCCGAGTTCCACGAAACCTGGAGCTGGCTTTCGGCGGCGGGCTACGGCGCATTGATGGATTACGAAGCGGCACGCGACGCCTTGTCGGCGGCGGACGGAGATGCAGGATTGCGCGCCGCGCTCGTCGAGGCGGCGCGGCCGGTGGCCAACTGGTGGGGCGTGCGCAACACCGCTGCCGGAGCACTCGGCATGGCCGCGGGGCTGCAAGTCGCCATCCTCGTTTCCATCGTGACGCCAAGGCCGTCGGGCGCTGCTCGGGCACTCATCAACCGCATCCGGAATGCACCGGACAAGGTATGATCGGATGCAATGGCGATTGATTCTCGAAATCAACTGGCGGGCACCGAGGCGCATTACGATGTCGTCGTCATCGGCGGCGGCATCAACGGATGCGGCATAGCGGCCGATGCCGCGGGGCGCGGCCTCTCGGTCATGCTGGCCGAGCGATCGGACCTCGCCAGCGGCACGTCATCGGCAAGCTCGAAGCTCATCCACGGTGGTCTGCGTTATCTGGAGCAGTACGCTTTCCGCCTTGTCGCGCATTCGCTTGCCGAACGCGAAGTCCTGCTCGCCAATGCGCCGCATATCGTCTGGCCGCTGCAATTCGTCGTACCCCACGTGCCCGGGATGCGATCGCGCTTGCTGATGCGCGCCGGCCTCTTTCTCTACGACCACCTGAGCCGGCGCCAGCGGCTACCTCGGTCTGGCTCCATCGACCTTACCCGACATGCAGCCGCGCGCCCGCTCGCCCGGTCCCTTGAACACGGCTTTGAATATTGGGACTGCTGGGTCGACGATGCTCGCCTCGTCGTGCTCGTTGCCCGCCTAGCCGCCGAGAAGGGCGCGCGCATCGCCACCCGCACAGCCGTTGCCAAGGCCCGCCGCGAGGGCAAGCGCTGGCACATCGCCTTGCGCCACGGCGATGGCCGGGCCGAGACGATCACGGCCGGCGCACTGGTCAATGCCGCGGGGCCATGGGCCGGACGCGTCGCAAGGGAGGTGATCGAGGCGCCCGACGCGGCGCCGCCCGTCTCCGTGCGTCTCGTCAAAGGCAGCCACATCGTCGTTCCGAGGATCGCTGGTGCCGACTGCGCATATCTGTGTCAGGCGCCAGACCGCCGTGTCGTTTTCGTCCTGCCCTTTGCCGATGCCTTTACGCTGATTGGAACGACGGACATACCAATCGGTGACAACCCCGACGACGCCACCGTCTCGGCCGCTGAGATCGATTACCTCCTGGGCGTCATCAACCCGTTCCTTGCTACCAGTTTGAGCGCCGGCGACATCGTCTGGCGGTTCGCTGGCGTCCGCCCGCTCGCCAGCGATGGCGAGGTCGAAGGCAACCCTGCCACCGCCTCGCGCGACTACCGACTGACGATCGCGACGACGCCGCAGGGCGCCCCGCTGCTGACG
This sequence comes from Hyphomicrobiaceae bacterium, assembly GCA_020442185.1. Taxonomy (GTDB): domain Bacteria; phylum Pseudomonadota; class Alphaproteobacteria; order Rhizobiales; family Hyphomicrobiaceae; genus JAEUMD01. The sequence goes on along the minus strand of JAGRKS010000093.1, from coordinate 27,323 downwards.
GTCGTCGGCGGCAAGGTGACGACCTACCGGCGGCTCGCCCAATCGGCGCTCGAATTGTTGGCGCCGCATCTCGGCCGTTCGATCGGGCCACCGTGGACCGCCCAGGCACCGCTGCCCGGCGGCGATATGCCCGGTGCCGATTTCGCCACCTTCGCCCGTGCTGCACGCGAGCGGCATCCGGGCTTCGAAGCAGGCGTTCTCGAAACATTGCTGAGGCGCTACGGCACGGAGGCCGACGCGATCATCGGGGACGCACGCCGCCTCGAGGACATGGGGACGTATCTCGGCGGGGGATTGACGGGCCGCGAGGTGAACCATCTGGTTCGCAAGGAATGGGCGACGACACCGGAAGATATCCTGTGGCGACGCACCAAAGCCGGCTTGCGGATTCCGCCGGCTGACATGGCCGCCGCGGAACACAAGGTTGCAGAGGCAATAACCGCGGCGCGCATGACCGTCGCTGACAATTGATCCGAAACCCAACCGCGAGCCCAGGCGCGTCCGATCAGCCAAAAAAAGCATCATGTGTTGCAAAATAGAGCCGGTCTTAATTGGCCATTAACCGGCCAAGGCGAGAATTGGATTTGGATTTCGTAGTCGCGTACCGCCCCCCTTTCTCGTCATGAAGGTAGACTGGCCGTGCGATTGGCGACGTCATCGGGAATGTCCCTGTTAGGAGTGTCGGGCCGACACCTGCGCAAATTGGGTGTGCTGCACTTGCTGTCGCGCAAGTCGATCGTCCATGCAGAACGGTCGACCGCCATCGGCATTCTTCTGTTTGTGGCGAGCAGCGTGCTGCTGCAGGCGGGCGTCGTGCTCGTTGGACAGGTCGAGGGCGATGGCCGCGGCAAGGCCGTCGCGGCGAACCGTGATACCGGCATCGATGCAGCTGCGGCTCCGGCACGCACCACCAGCAGCCAGTTGCCCGCCGCGATCGTCGGTGCAGCGGCACAAAGCGCACCGGCTGCACCGCGCGGTGACCGGCTGGCCCTTCTCTCCACCGGCCTCGGCTCACACATCGATGCGATCACCGCGCCGATGGACGACACCACGCCAGCTGACACCGTCATCGCCAAGAACCTGAAACCCGAACCCGAACCGGTCGTCGCGCTGCGCGTCGAGACGTTTGGCCCTGCCGCCTTGCGCAGGCCGCGGCATGCACTGTCGGAAAAGCGGGCCGAGGGCAACGCGGATCAGGAAAACATCGCCGTCGCGGCCAAGAAGGCTTCGTTCGTAATCGCGCCGTCGCGAGCCAAGGCGGCGAAGGTTGCCTCCAGTGGCGTGCAACACCTCGACCGGGCCGTCATCGTCGAGCCGGCGACAAGCCGGAGCCCGCGGATCATTCGCGGCAAGCAGAACGCGCCGCGCAACAACCATGACGGTTTGCTGCATAAGGTCCATTTCCAGGACGATACCCCTGAGCGCTGCTTGCCGCCTGACCTCGTCGGCGTGCTCTACGATGTCGCCGAGCGGTTCGGCGAGGTGCAGGTGCTGTCAACGTTCCGCGATTCCGAGCGCAATCGCCGTGTCGGTGGGGCGCCCCAGTCCTATCACCTGAGCTGCCAGGCGATCGACTTCCGCGTCACCGGCCGCACATCTGGCTTGCTCGACTACCTCGAAAAGCGTGCAGAGGTCGGGGGCCTGAAGCGGTATCCGCTCGGATTCTTCCATATCGACAACGGCCCACGTAGAACCTGGTAACGGCGCGCTATCGATCGCGCTGAAGGCGTGGACGGGCCGTCGCGTCGGCGTGTCCGCCGATCATGGATGACTGCCGGCGGGCCGCGCCTTCACCGGCGAAGCCGTTCCACACGCAACGCTACCCGGCCAACTACCAGATGAAGCTTCCGGCAACTTACCATCGCTGCGGGATTTCCGATCTTCGAAGCAAGCCCTCAGCGCTCGCCATCGGCTACCGGCATTTTCCTGGTGTCGCTCTCACTCGGCTTGGAGGCTTCAGCTGCCTTGGCAGCGGTACCTTGCGCTGCTGGTTGCGCGCCAGGCACAAAGCGGATCTCGGGGTCGACCAAGGATCCGCTGAACAACACGCCGCCACCCGAATTGGTTTCGCGATTGGCCGTCGCGGCCTTGTCAGGAGACGCCGCGCTGACCGCTGCTTCGGCGGGCGCGGCAAGTGCGGCCGCTGGCGCATCTGGTTTCGACGTATCGGCACCTACGGGCGCATGTGCGATCCAGACGCCGATGTCGGCGCGCTTGTCGGCCAATCCGAACGTGCCTACCGCAGAAAACGTCGCGTCACCGGCCCGTGCGACGACCTTGTCCAGGGAAACTTCTCCATCGCGTAGCGAAACATCGGCCGTCAGGCTTTCGATTGCTGTTCGTGCCCGGATCCCAACCCCCCAGCCACTCTGCGGCGCGGCACGGGCGGTTGCCGCGAGGGTCTTGAAGTCGGCGCCGAGTTCGCCGCTCTTCGGCACCGACAGACTGGCCTTGCCGGATAGAGACGCGATCACCTCGTCGGCCGTCCGGCCGCGCGCCGTCAAATCAAGCGTCAACTCGCCCTGCCCCGACACGACGGGATACGCCCACAACGCCGTCGAGACCAACGCCATGTCGACGTCCTGCACCTTGCCTCTGAGCACATACGTCGGAAGCGCGCCCTTACCGTCGATCGACAGCTGACCGCCACAGCGGCCGCCGCGAGCCAGCTCGAGTTCCGCGATATCGGCGAGGATCGTGCCATCCTTTATCGAGAGGGACGCGGCGCTCTTGCCGTACTTCAAGCCGGGCACGACAACGGCGCTGGCCGAAACCCTGAGGTCGGCATCGAAATGATCTAAGATGTGGAATGCGGTATCCGCCGCCCCGATGCTGGGCAAGAAGTTGGCGAGTTGCACCGGTATGCTGGCCGCGGCCTTGTCCTTCGGGAAATAGGCCGAGAGATCCAGTCTGCCGAATGCGAGCGTGCCATCGAAAGCGGGACGATTGTCCGAGAACTTGAGCGCCAGTGCGCCCGTCGCATCGTTACCGTCGAGTTTGAATTTCGCATCGAGGAACGCGAGCCCGCGCGATGTCCACTCGAACGGACCCTCGGCGGAAAACTCCGCGAAGCCGTCGCCATCCTGCCACCCGACACCGAGCCATCGCGCGGCGCCGCGAACGTTGCTGACTTTGACATTGGAACTCGAGGCGTAAAGCTGCAGCGCTTCGCCAGCACCCAGAATGCCGCTGGCAGTGATATCGACAAGTTCGCCCCGAAGCACGAACTCGACCGGCCATCCCCTCAGGGATCGTTCCGCCGTCGGCTGCTCACTCACCTCCTCCATCGGCTTGACGCTCGTCTCGAACGTCAGCTGGCGTCCGCGATAGGATAAATCGCCCGACGCCGTCACCCGTCCCGAACGCGAACGCGTGACCATCGCATTCACGTTCTCGAGAAATTCACCCGCACCACGGCCGGTCTTGAGATGGACACTGGCGCCGCGCACCTCGAGAGTGGAGAACGACGACGAAACGAGTGCACTGAGTAATGGCGCCAGCATCTCGGACGGACCCGCCACCGACCCGCCTCCGGACGACATTCGCGATGGGTCAAGGCTCATCGATGCGTCGTCGAGCACGAGATGCGCCTTGCCGGATTGGAGCATTGCCAGAACCGCAGTGCCGGTCTCCGGCTGGGGACCGTTGGTGCCGATCGACACCGTACCGCTTTCGATCTGCAGGTGCGGCATGAATGGCAGCGAGAACGTTTCGGTGAGACGATAGGAATCGCGCGTCGCCGCCAGGACGGCCACAGCTTCGAGCGACAAATCCGCCAGCGACAGATCTGCGCCGATGTCCGCGATGAGACGCGGTCCGACGAGAGCAAACGCCGCGCACGAGACCGCTGCAAACGCGATCGCTACACGGTATCGCTTCCTACTCTTCGGGCTGCTCTTCTGGCGCGTCATGAACTGCACTTGAGACCGCGTTCGACGATGGTTCCGGCGGAGTGAACGGTCGACACCCGACTGTGGGGTTCCGGCCGGATTTCGCCGTTGCACAATGACGTTTGAAGCATGAGCCTTATTAGGCTCCCCGGCCCCTGCGTGCAAGGTGGAAACCGCCAGGGCAGGCGCTCCGGACCCGTGCATATCGCTGAAGCTGGCCCTAGTTTCGGCAACTTACAACTGTCAATTGCACCAATGCCGAAGGGCGCCGGCGAAGCCATCGTCTCGCCCCCGACAGCACCGTCGCCGCCGTGGCCAACGATGGCTTGCAGTCGGCTTGGGCCTCGGGCAGACCATAGGGGCCGAAGCCGCTCGCGACGCGTTCCTTCGCATGGCTCGGCGTTCGCCCACAGAATTGGCGAACCAAGAACCGTGAAGACGAGATCGCCCTGTGAGAAAACCGTTTCGCATCGCCGGCCATGAAATCGCCCCAGGCGAGCGGCGCCTCGTCGACCTGCCCATTTCGAAGCTTTCGAACCACACACCCGTAACGCTTCCCGTTCATGTCCTCAACGGCACGCGCCCAGGGCCGACGCTGTTCGTTTCCGGCGCCATTCACGGCGACGAACTCAATGGGGTGGAGATTGTCCGGCGCATCTTGAGGACGGTTGCGCCAGCCAACATATCGGGCACGCTGCTTTGCGTTCCCGTCGTCAATGCCTTTGGCTTCATCGGCCGCTCGCGCTATCTGCCCGACCGGCGCGATTTGAACCGTTCCTTCCCAGGGTCCCCGGAAGGCTCGCTGGCCGCACGCCTCGCGCACCTGTTCCTGACGGAGGTCGTCCATCGCTCCCAGATTGGCATCGACCTGCACACCGCGGCCGTTCATCGCATCAACTTGCCCCAGATCCGCTGCGATTTGAAACGCCGGCCGCGATGCCGCGAACTGGCACTGGCGTTTGGCGCGGAAGTGCTCCTCGACAGCGCCGAACGCCCGGGCTCGCTGCGACGGGCGGCGCGAGAGACGGGCTGCGACGTGCTGGTCTACGAGGGTGGCGAGGGCCTGCGCTTCGACGAATTCGCCATCAAGGCCGGTGTCGACGGCATCGCCGGCGTCATGCTCGCGACCAACATGCTGGAACTGCCGGACGGCATCGAACCGCTCCACTCCCGCCCCGTCATCATCGCCGATGCATCGGGCTGGGTTCGCGCACCTGAGGGCGGTGTCTGGCGCTCGTCGAAAAGGATCGGCGATGCCGTCACCGCCGGCGAGGTGCTCGGCTATGTGGCAAATCCATTCGAGGAACATGACGTCGAGGTGCGCGCCCGTCATCGCGGCATCATCATCGGCGCGACCACACTGCCCATCGTGAACATGGGAGATGCGCTGTTTCACCTCGCATGGGCGGAAGAAATGTCGAACGACAAGAGCGAACGCTCCTCCCCTGCCGAGCCGCTGATGGACGAGGACGAGATCATCTGAGGTTTGCAGGCTCAAACGAGGTGCCGCACGAGTGTCCTGCCGCGCGATAGTCGGCATCGACCTCGCCGAACCGTCAATCAACTACGGCGCCGCCAAACGAGCGGGCCTAAGCCATTTCGACGATCCAGCCGGGGCGACGATATCGCATGCGGCCCGTGGCGGCAGTCGCCGACACAACGTCGAGAGAAGCTCGCCTACTGCTTGCGCTGCGAGCCGCCGGGCGCCTTCATCATCACGAAGGCGAACAGGACGAGCGTCACCACGATAACGCTGACGAAGCCACCCAAAGCGATCAACGCCAGGGGATCGGTGTCCAGAATGAGCGATTTGATGTCCATCAGGCTCTCCGTGACGGTTGAGCCGGGCGCGACCTCCCCGGCCGTCGCCTCGTGCTGCAGAGTCAACGTCCGAAAGCATGGTGGAGCGGCGAACCGCCTGCATTGCGACGGGTCAACGTCATTGTTGACGTCGATCAGCTTTCGTCGCGACGCGTGCCGGCTCGTCCCCCGGCGACCGCCTTGTGCAGCAGCAGAACCGGAATGAGGCCCGCCACGACGATCGCCAGCGCACCGAGCGAGGCTTCTTCGAACTGTTCCAGAGCCGCGAACGAATAGACATGCGTCGCCAGCGTCTCGAAGTTGAACGGTCTGAGCAGCAGTGTCGCCGGCAACTCCTTCATCGTATCGACGAACACCAACAGGCCGGCCGCTCCGAGGGCTGGCAGCAGCAGCGGCAGATGCACGCGACGCAATGTCGACATCGCCGTTTCACCAAGCGCGCGCGACGCGGCGTCGAGATTGGGCGAGATGCGTTCGAGCCCTGCCTCGACCGAACCGAGCGCCACCGCCATGAAGCGGATCGCATACGCGAGCACCAGGCCGGCGATGGAGCCCGAGATCAACAGCCCCGTCGAAATGCCGAACGTGCGGCGCATGAAGCTGTCGACCGCGTTGTCAAAGCCTGCCAACGGGATGAGAAGTCCGAGCGCGAGGACGGTGCCGGGAATCGCATAGCCGAGACCCGACATGCGGACAGCGGCACGCGTGAACGGATTTGGATCGATACGCTTGGCATAGGCCAGCACCAGGGCGACCAGCACGGCCAATGTCGCCGTCACCGCGGCAAGAACGAGACTGTTGACGGTTGCCGCGAGGAAGCCGCGCTCCACGCTTTCGCCCGCATAGATCGCCGCGTGCCGGGCCAGCTGAAGGAATGGCAGCAGGAATCCGATGACGAAGGGCAGCATGACGAGTAGGGACGCCGCATAGCCGCGCCAGCCAAGCAGATCCTGGAAGGGAATGGAACGATAGCGCCCCGTGGTGTGGTGAACCTTGGCGCCGCCTCGCGCGATCCGCTCGACGGCGAACATCGCGACGATGACCGTCAGCATCACCGTTGCGAGCTGCGCGGCGCCGCCGAGATTGGATCGCTGCAGCCACGTGGCGTAGATCGAGCTCGTCAGTGTCGTTACGCCGAGATACTGCACCGCGCCGAGATCGTTCAGGCACTCCATCAGGACGAGGGCGACGCCGGCCGCGAGCGCCGGCCGCGCCAAAGGCAGCGCGACCGACCACAGCGTCTGCAAGGGCGTGCGACCGAGGGTGCGTGCCACTTCGAGCGCGCAGATCGATTGCTGCACGAAGCTCGCCCGCGCGCTGAGGTAGACGTAGGGGTAGAGCACGGACGACATCAGGAAGATGGCACCGCCAAGCGAGCGAATATCCGGAAACCAGTAGTCTCGTGCCGAATGCCAGCCGAACGCCGCACGCAAGCCACTCTGAACGGGACCGGAAAAGTCGAGCAACTCGACATAGCAGTAGGCGACGATGTACGTCGGCATCGCCAAAGGAATGACGAGCAAACGATCCGCAAGCGCGCGGCCGGGAAAGCGATACATGGTGACGAGCCACGCCGCGGCCGTGCCGGTCACCAGCGTCAGCGCGCCAGCGCCGACCATCAGCAGCACGGTCTGCAGCAGCGATTTCGGCAGCACGGTTTGCGCGAGATGCGGCCAGATGTTCTCATCGGGCGCCAGCGCCAACCAGACGATGGTGATCGCCGGCAACAACGTGATCGCGAGGATCAGGCCGGTTGCGATGATCCATGTCATCGAAACGGAACGACGGCCGCCCTGGACGGCGAGCAGCTGCGGCAGCCGGGCCAGTCGCACCACGACATCCTTCATCGCGTTCGCTTCGGGGCCCGGCGCAGCGGTCATTTGACTGGCAATGTCGCGGCATACGTCAGAACGTCGATTGCGTCCTTCAGCGGCAGCGCCCTCAAGTTCACCATCGCCGCGCCCGGATGCGAGCTGCGGATCTTGTGAAAGACTTCGTCAGGCAATTTGCTTGCTTCGGTGCCGATATAGGCTGGTGCATCGGCACTTCCCCAGTTGAGCAACCGCCCGTCGAACCCATGGCATGCAGCACAAATTGTCTGGAACAATGCCTTGCCGCGTTCCGTGTCGCCCTTGGGCTTACCGCTCGTCGCATCGATCACGTCGGCTATGTCGTGCTGACCGCGGCTGACGAACTTCGCGACATTCATCAACTGGACGTCGGATATCATTTCGCTGGTGTAGCCATGCAGCGGAGCCCGCAGCAACTTTGCGATCGCCTGAGGATCGCGGCCCGCCGCCCCGTCGATGCCGGGAATACCGGTCGCATGGCTGCCGGTCGCATAGCGCCCATTGCGCCCCTTATAGTCCCAGCCATGGCACTCCTTGCAGCGCCAGCTGTTCTTGCCGCTGACTTTGCCCGTGGCAGGATACGACGGGTGTGTTTCCGTCGGCGCGGGCCGGTCGAGAGCATCCCACCAGCTGTCATAGATGCGGCCTCCCGCCGCGATGGCCCATGCGTCCGACGGGTCATCCGGACTGCCGTGCACGAAATCCTGCGCCTCGGGCGCGTGCATTGCCGGCTTGTCGGCGCGTGCAGGCTGGTGGCCCAAGGTCCCGGCCGCCAGCATCGCCAGTACGGCCGCCGCCCGAAGAGAAATCCTGCTCATGTTCATAACCTGCTGTCTCAAACTCGTCCGACGCTCAGATAGCCGACCAGGCTTGGTTTCGTCTATGGCAGACGGCCATCCAGCAGGCGATAGCGCTACCATTTGACGCGAATTTCAGGTCACGAGGGACCGTCGAGCCAGGCCCTATCGCGGTATCAGCCGGCTCTTCGGAAACACGATCCGCACCACGGCGCCGCCACTCGCGCCGCGCCCGATCTCGAGCGTGCCGCCGTTGGCGGTCGCCAGCGTCTTCACCAGTGGCAGGCCGATGCCGAACCCTCCGCCCTTTCGCGGCGTCAGAGGTCCATTTGTGTCAGCCGCGAGGATGCGGTCGATCTCGTCGTCGGTGATGCCCGGACCGTCGTCGACGACTTCGAGGATCAGCGGCCCATCGAGGATCGCGCGGCATGCAACCGTGACAGTGCCACCACGAGGCGTGAACTTCAGCGCGTTGGTAACGAGATTGATCACGATCTGGCGCAGCGACGTCGTATCGGCAACGACGGACGGCAACTGCGCGCCGAGCGCTGGAACAATCGCGACACCGGCTTCCCGCGCAATGACATCGACGGTCGAAAGCGTCGCGGCAACCAGCTTCTGGAGATCGACCTCGACAAAATCGTAGGTCGTCGATCCATCCGCGGCGGCGGGCGTTGCCTTCATCTCGAGCATCCGTTCGACCACATCAAGCAGATGGCGGGCGCTTTCATGGATGTCGCGCGAGTAGCGCAGATAGCGTTCGTCACCGATCGGGCCGAAGCGCTCATCCTTCATGATCTCGGCTGCTGAAACGATGGCGCTGAGCGGCGTCTTCAACTCGTGGGCGATCTGGCGCACCAGATTGCGCCGCGCTGCCCCGCCGCGCGCGAGATCGTCATTGCGCGACGCAGCTTCATCCGGAGGGCTTGCGGCATGCCCGGTCGACGATGCATCCGCGCCTTGTGCGCTGCCAACGCCTTCGTCACCATCGCGTGGCGCGGCTGCGGCAGGGCGATGGTGACGGGCATCTCTGCCGCCGTTGTCGCCGCCATCGCCGCCGCCCGCGCCTTGGCCCCCGCCACTTCCAGTAGCGCCGCCGCCGCCACCGTCGGCAGGCGCGTCGGCGGTGGCGGCGATGCGCGTTGCCATGCCGGGCGCCAGGCCATCGCCCAAAATTCCACCACCGAGAATCTTATCACCGAGAATCTGGCGAGCGATGGCCCGCAGCGTTTCGGCATCGTCGCGTGGTGGCGGCGGCTCCGCGAATGAATTGCCGTGCCCGGCGCAGCCATCACCTCGAACCGCCATGATCGGCTCGACCAACAGCATTCGGCGCCCTGCCCGTGGCGCGAGCGCACGCACCCGGCACGAGAGCTTGACGACGCCACCCATCGTCCAGAAAACGAGCGGCTCGATCGAGCTGCCGCCGAAACACTCGGTATCCGCCCTCATGCGCCCGGCGCCATTCGCAAGCCGCGAGGCGTCTTGTCGGGCCGGCATGTGCTCCGCCGCATCATAGGCCGCCGCGATTTGGCGCAGCCTCGAAATGGCCGGCATCGCACTATCCACCGGGAGTTCGGAAAGCGGTGCCGTCCCGATACCGAGCGCCATGGCGCCGTCGGCGTTGGCCGCAACGAGCCGCGCCTCGTCGGGCGCAACCACGATCGCCGGCCCCAGGCGGGCCAGGTCCAACTCCATTTGATCGGGAACGTCCCGGCTCATCGCTGGCACGGTCATTTGAGTGACAACCTCAGCCATTGGACCCGAGGCAACGGGACTATTCCTTATCGGACGGAAACCCACTATCGCCGGCCGCCCCAAGCACCCACCGGGTCTGCCCACTCCCTACCCCTGTTGCAACACCAAGCGCAATCAATCCGATCATTCAAACCTTAAGGCCATCAGGCTGCGTACGACTATGAGCGCTGCCCCGCAAGCTGAACTATGTCCGGTCGCCTGGGTTGACCGGCCGATGCATGGCAATCGGGATTGCTGCGGCACTGTTGCCAAGGCCATTCGTTCACGAAAGCTTAGACCAGCCAAGCCGAAGTCCGCATTGCCAATGTGGCGGTGTGGCACGTCTCAGACCGCCCGTCCGCGTCCAACAGCCGCCAAACCTGGGCCGGGCGGCCGACCCGCCCCATTTCCACTTGACGGCGCGGGCTGCTTCCGGCTTTACACACGGCTCGCGCCCGTGATGTGATCCGGGACGCTGACGGCGATTGCCGCGTGCCGCCTTAGCTCAGTTGGTTAGAGCGCTAGATTGTGGATCTAGAGGTCCCCCGTTCAATTCGGGGAGGCGGTACCAATCTTCTCAATGACTTAGTAGATCGTCACGGTTCGCAGGCACGGTTCGGCGAACTGTGGATGGCGCGGCGGGGCGTGTCCGCTGTGTGCCGGCAGGCGTCGCTTGTGCTCGGCTTCCATAACGGGCCAGGAAGGGACATCGCCGAACATTTCGCAACCCTCCAACCATATTGTTGGCTATCCCATGTCAAAGTGGGGTAGGGCCTTGGCGTCGAGTTTCGCAGCAATGTTGCGTAGATCAGCGACGCTTCCGTCCTCGGAATAGAGAGCGTTTCTGCCCCTTAGTGCATCGAAAAATGAACGCTTTCGGGACCATGTGATGTGGGCCTCATTCCTCGAATCGTTCAGTTGTTGATTGCCGTTCAAAGTGACGCAGCAAGCAAGTAGGTAGACCCTGTTTTCCTTGCTCGCTTCGAAGTCCCATCCATGATCCTCAGGCCAGATATCGCTTACCGTGTAGCCCAGCATCGAGAGTTCGCGCGCGACGTACTCCGCAAGGGCCTTGCCATGAATGCCATTGATGTTCTCGGCAACCGTCTCATCCGGATCCTCGAATCCATCCAGCTCAAATGCCAAGTGTGCGTGGGCCATCGTCCAACTATCCTTCCTGGACCGGACAACAAGAGAGGCGCCTGGTTCCGGGAGCCTGCTACTGGGAGAGATTGGGACATATTTCACGCAGTCGCAGAAAAACAGGCCAGATTTCCTCCTCTCGACCCGTCAAGAGATTATGCCGCCCCCTATTGGTGCGTATCCTGAGCTGGAACGGTGTGCCGGCGTGGGTTTGCACTGTTCTGCTGACGCCCTCGTCATCGACCAGATATATCGATTTGACATCCGCGACTTTAACGATGTCGCGGGAGACACGAATACCTTTTCGATTGAACTCTTGTATCTCCAAAGTCCGCGCTGCCGGGTCATAATGGAGGAAGTGCTCCACGTCCGAATTGACGTACCCGCGGAGAAACACATAGGCAATCAGTGCAAGAAGCGCTCCAGACAACCACGTGCCCGCTTGCGTCATTGGGTCGGCATCAAAGCGAACTAGGTCAGTCGTATAGACCAGCACGAATAATATCGGTGGACCGAACATGATGGTGTACGTGAGCACCCGAACAAGTGCGTCAGTAAAGCGGCAATGCTTGTGAAACGAGTGAGCCTTCAGGCCGTGTACATCGTCAGACAGCTTTACCCAACTGGGACTTGACCATCTGTTGGCTTCAAGCTCGAACATCGGTGTGGTCCGACCATCCTCGTGGGAACCGGTTGTCATCATGAAATATATGAGCTCGGAATTTACGCTTTGACTCTTCGTTATTCGGTGGCGGCTCTTGCCTGATGGATCGTCGAACCGCAGGGGTCGTAGCAGAAGGCAGCGACGCCAATGACTGCCAAACGCGCAAACGCTCAATCCCATACGCAATCAGGAACATAGAAAAGTTGGCAAAGACTAAACTTCGCCTTGGCTCAAAGCCTGAAGTCCGGCCACTTCGGAACGCCTGCGCTGTTTCCACGCGGCATGAGCGGTGGAAGCTGTCGGGGGCCCTGGCGCGGGGCATGCGGGCATCGACGGGTGACGGAAGCCGTGCATCACCCTAGCCGCAACAAAATCCGCGGCGGTGAACCGGTCACCGCCGCGGACATGTGGAGCCGCCCCTTTACCCACCGGCACGCTGGCGGGCCGAACGAAGCGCGATGATCAGGCCGCGGCCTTCGCGGCGGTCGGAACCGACGCCACCGTCTTCAGGATGCGCGATGCGATCTGGTAGGGGTCGCCTTGCGAGTTCGGACGGCGATCCTCGAGGTAGCCCTTGTAGCCGTTCTTCACGAAGCTATGCGGCACCCGGATCGATGCGCCACGATCAGCGACGCCATAGCTGAACTCGTTGATCGAGGCGGTCTCGTGCTTGCCCGTCAGGCGCAGATGGTTGTCCGGGCCGTAGACGGCGATATGTTCCTCACGCGCATGCTTGAAGGCGTCCATCAGCTGCTCGAAATAGGCTTGACCACCGACCTCGCGCAGATACGTCGTCGAAAAGTTCGCGTGCATGCCTGAGCCGTTCCAATCGGTATTCCCGAGCGGCTTGCAATGATACTCGATATCGACGCCGTACTTTTCGGTCAGACGCTCGAGCAGATAACGCGCCATCCACATTTCGTCGGCCGCTCGCTTCGATCCCTTGCCGAAAATCTGGAATTCCCACTGCCCCTTCGCAACCTCGGCATTGATGCCTTCATGGTTGATGCCAGCGGCGATGCAGAGATCGAGGTGCTCCTCGACAATCTGGCGCGCAACATCGCCCACGTTCTTGTAGCCGACACCTGTGTAGTAGGTGCCCTGGGGCGCGGGGTAACCCGCTGCGGGGAAGCCAAGTGGACGGCCGTCCTTGTAGAAGAAGTATTCCTGCTCGAAGCCGAACCACGCGCCTTCGTCGTCGAGGATCGTGGCGCGCTTGTTCGAGGAATGCGGCGTAACGCCATCGGGCATCATCACTTCGCACAGCACCAGAACGCCGTTCGTGCGCGCCGGATCGAGGAACGAGCGGATGGGCTTCAATACGCAATCAGAGCTGTGGCCCTCGGCCTGCATCGTCGAACTGCCGTCGAAGCCCCATAGCGGCAGTTCTTCAAGTGTCGGAAATGCGCTGAAGTCCTTGATGAGCGTCTTGCCGCGCAGATTCGGTGTCGGTTCGTAGCCATCGAGCCAGATGTATTCGAGTTTGTACTTCGTCATGCGGATATCTCCGGTGTTTCGAACTGCTCTACCGACGAAGCCATTCCTGCAGGTCGGTTTCCAACCGCAACGAAGCGGAAGAGCTGTGCCAATATTTTAGATACTCGGGGATCATGTCGCTTTTCGAGGCACGTCCGCCGACCCGAGAAAGCTATATAAATCGGCACAAACTTTCATGCCTATAATTTCAGCAAACTGCGTAATAATTGTTGAGCAGTTTTGGCGACCGTGTAACTCTAACAATGGTATCCGGGTTATATTCGGCGGAAACCACAGACGGAGAAAGTCATGCCAAACAGCCCCCGCGCGAGCGCGACGATCTACGAGTTCCCTGCCGGCGGCAGAGCCGGAATCAAACGCGCCGAGCCTCGCTTGCGCACGGCCGCCGGCCCGCCCGCGCGCGCGCCAAAGATCGTCAGCGCATCCGGCTGGTACCACGAAGCCGCGATGGAACAGGAGCGCGAGCACTAGCGGGCCGCGACCCGTCGGGGATCGTTAGTTCGAACAGCCGACACGCAGGCTCGTTTTGGTTGTCGCCGCCGTGGTCGCCAATCCGGTGCGGCCGAGGCAGATCGGCGGTCGCAAAACTGAACCAGGGCGACTGATCGCCACCCGCCGTCCGCCTCACGTATCCTGCTGCGGCAATTGCACCAGACGGATTGCAACAGGAGCAAGACCGCGACACTCTTTCGTTGACCCATCATGTTGTGCGCGATATCCGGCGCACGACATGACACGAATGCCAACGGAAGATACCGCCTTGTCTCAACTCCACGACGTGGTGCACGAAGTCGCCGATGCCATGCGCCGACGCGCCGACCGTGGCGCCGTTGCCGACTACATCCCGGAACTCGCAACCGTCGATCCCAGCGCCTTCGGCATTGCCGTCGCCGACAACGATGGCAACGTGGCTGCCGCCGGCGATTGCGACGTACCGTTCTCGATCCAGAGCATTTCGAAGGTGTTCACCCTGACTCTTGCCCTCGGCAAGGTCGGGGACAATCTCTGGCGGCGGGTCGGCCGCGAGCCCTCCGGCAGTCCGTTCAACTCGATCGTACAGCTCGAGAACGAACGCGGCGTCCCGCGTAATCCGTTCATCAATGCCGGAGCCATCGCGGTGACGGACGTCATTCTCTCAGGCCATCAGCCGCGCGAGGCACTCGGCGAAATCCTCCGGTTCATGCAGTTCCTGGCCAACGACAAGGCCATCACCATCGACAAGGCCGTGGCCGCTTCGGAGCAGCGGACCGGTTTTCGCAATATGGCACTTGCCAATTACATGAAGTCATTCGGCGTGCTGACCAACCCGGTCGATTTCACCCTCGGTGTTTATTTTCACCATTGCGCAATTGCGATGTCATGCCGGCAGCTTGCATTGGCCGGACGATTTCTTTCCCATTCCGGAAAAAACCCGGAAACAGGCATCGCCGTCGTTCACGCGGAAAGGGCGCGGCGCATCAACGCCATCATGTTGACCTGCGGTCACTACGACGGTTCGGGCGAATTCGCCTTTCGCGTCGGGCTGCCTGGAAAGAGCGGCGTCGGCGGCGGCATCTTCGCCGTCGCCCCCGGAAAGGCATCCATCGCGGTTTGGTCTCCGGGCCTCGACGCCGCCGGGAACTCGCATCTCGGCCGCATTGCTCTCGAGGCTTTGAGCAAGCGCATGGGCTGGTCGATCTTCGGGGCGTAGGCGACACTTGCTCGCCCGCGCGTGCATTCACGGCCAGGCGAAAAATTGCGCTCGACCAGAACTCAGGCAGATTGGGAGGTGCGCCGGGGCTGACGTACGGTCGCGGACTTCGTGACCTTCGTCTTCTTCTGTTTGGCTATGGCGGCCGGCACAGGGCGGGCCGATGCCGCCCTGGCCTTCGACTTCACCTTGTCTGCCCGCGCCATGTCGGCAATCGACGTGTTGTCGAGCACGCGAAGGAATGCCTCGAAAGCATCGTCGAACAATTCGAAACGACGCTCGTCGGACCGATCGTCGCCTGGCGTCCCGTCCTCCGTATCGACAGAGACGGCTTCCATGGCGCGCACAACATCGCCGATCGGGATCGTCTCGGGGGTCCGCGCCAACTTCACGCCGCCATAACGGCCTCTTGTCGCCTCTACCAGACCGGCCCGAGAGAGGAGGTGCACGACCTTGAACGTGTTCTGCGGCGTCAGGTCGAGTTTGTCGGCGAGATCGGCAACCTTCGTCAGCGCTTCACCGGCATTGGCGCATGCCACCAGAACACGAATTGCATGCGTCGTGACTTTGTTCAGTCGCATCTACCATCCTTGACTGCATTTGCAGGAACGGGGGACACCCGTGGGCGATCCGTGCCTCGGCACAAGTGACAACGCCGATGAACCGATTTTGCGATCTTTGGCTCTTTCACGCAATGCCGGTTTATGATTTTCGCCGTTAACATTGCACCAGCCACGCCCATAGCACAATTCCGCGAAGCCGGCTCCGCGCCCTTCGTACCCCGCGGCAGGCTCGGCGGCCTGTTTCGTCTCGCCACTGGACAAAAACCCCGCGGCCGGGCTACCCACCAGTCATGACACTCAAGGTTCGCATCATCCCCTGCCTCGACGTCAAGGACGGCCGTGTCGTCAAAGGCGTCAATTTCGTCGACCTCATCGACGCCGGCGACCCCGTCGAAGCCGCTGCGGCCTACGACGCGGCGGGCGCCGATGAGTTGTGCTTTCTCGACATCACAGCGAGCCACGAAAACCGCGACACCATTTTTCACATTGTCGAGCAGACGGCGGAACGCTGTTTCATGCCGTTGACCGTCGGCGGCGGCGTTCGCACACTCGAGGACATCCGGCGGCTGCTCGAAGCGGGTGCGGACAAGGTGTCGATCAATACCGCGGCTGTCTTCAATCGACAGTTCGTGAAAGACGCCTCGGAGAAGTTCGGAGCCCAGTGCATCGTTGTCGCCATCGACGCCAAGCGGGTCTCGGCGGCTGGTGAAGCTGATCGCTGGGAGATCTTTACCCATGGCGGACGCAAGCCGACCGGGATCGACGCGGTCGACTATGCGAAGGAGGTCGTCGCCCTCGGCGCCGGTGAAATTCTGCTGACCAGCATGGACCGCGACGGAACAAAGGCCGGCTTCGACCTCGCATTGACACGCGCCGTTTCAGACGCCGTCAGCGTTCCGGTCATAGCCTCCGGCGGTGTCGGCAACCTCGAGCATCTGGTCGACGGCGTGCGTGAAGGCCACGCTAGCGCGGTGCTTGCCGCCTCGATCTTCCACTTTGGCACCTATTCGATCGGCGAAGCCAAGCACTACATGGCCGACCACGGGCTCGCGATGCGCATGGACGGCGTCTAGAGCGGCTTCGAGCTTGCTCGAATCATGTTCCGGCACCGCCGCCGCCCGCAATGATCCGCACTCCAGCGCCGCAGGCACTCAGGCGCCAAGGGCGCCCGGCGCATGCGCCGCCCCCGCGGAGGCCCGAGCGCAGCGAGGAGCAGCCGTGAGCGAAAGCAAGCCGCGAGCGCCGCCCACGCGGAGGCCCGAGTGCCGCGAGGATCAGCCGTGAGCGACAAGAGCAACTAGCGGAAGATGGTCGCGAGCGCGGCGGCGACGCCCGCAAGGCTTTCGCCGACGACGAGGCCGGCCGCCAGAACGACGATGCGGTGCTCCGCCCAGCGCGGCGCCGCCAACGTGACCAGATGCGCCGCAAGTGCGCCGAGGAACAGCGAGATCGAGTTCCAGGCGGGAATGCAGAAGGCAAGACCGATTGCCGTCGCCGACGGCACGAGCCGGCGGTATCCCTCCGGCAGCACGCGCTCGGCAACGGCGAAGGCAACGCCGGCCACCGCCGCGACCGCCATTGCGGCGGCGGCGGCAGGCGGCAGCGCGCCGGCACCCGACGCCAATACCTCCGCCACCGCTTTCCATGTCGCGACCGCCGGCGCTGGCCATTCCGGCGTAATGAGCATCGACCGGGGATCGGGGATGAGCAGCAGATACGCTGCAGCACCCGCCAGTGAACCCGTCATGACGCCGAACACTTGCGCGATGATCTGAAACCTCGGCGTCGCGCCGATGATCTGGCCGGTGCGCAGATCGTGCATGAGGTCGGCGCACTGCCCCGCCGCGCCGCCGGTCACATTCGCGGTCATCAGGTTGGCGGTCATGTTGCCGGGAGAAATCGCTCCGAAACTCAGTTGCGTGATCTTGCCGAGCGCACCGACCGGCGTGATCCCCGTCTCGCCGGAGACGCGCGCGGCGGCGATTGCGAGAACGTAGCTCAGCAGGACCGCCAGCACCGCCTCGGCCCAGTGGATCGCGAAAAGCTCGATCTGCGCCAGCGTCGCAAGGAACAGCACCATGACAAGCGCCGTCGCCATTCCGGCGCGCGATATGCCGATTGCCCGTGCCGACACGTGGCCGAATACTGCAGACGCATCGCTGGCACTTTCCGCTGCCGCATCGGCATCCCTTGCCCGCAATGCGCGGCGTTGGCGCACGACGCTCGCCATCGAGAATGCAAACGACGTCAGCGCCGCCACGACCATCAGCGTCGCGCCCGGCCACAGCAGCCACTCGACGAGTGGCGCAAACCACGATGCATTGGCCGTTGCCTCGCCCTGGTTCGCCCAGCCTCGGTCAAGCGCAAGCGGAGCCAGAAGGCCCCAGGCAAGCAGCGCGCCGAACAGCATGGACACCCCAATGCGCAGGCCCGCAATCGCACCGAAGCCGACCATGAGCAACGAGGGATCGAATTGAAGACCGAGATTGGCAAGCGTCGCCGGCCGGCCCCCCGCGCCGAACGGGATGGCAATCGCGGGCGCCCAGCGCGGCACCGCATAGACGAATTCGACGACGAGCTTCAGCGCAGCCGCGGTCGCCGCGCCGCCGACCAGTAGCCACAGGCGATCGCGTGCATCTCCAGCGGCACCGTGGATCTGACGCATGGTTGCAGCCGTCGCGACACCGGATGGAAATGCGAGGTGCTCCCGCACCAGCAACTGCTGCCTGAGACCGGCGGCCACCACGACGCCGACCGCGCTGACGGCGAACAGCCAGATGGCGAGCCACGCCCAAGGCAGCACTTGCCCGGTCAGCATCGCCAGCGCAGGGATGGGCGCCGCAAGCCCCGATGAAATGATCGATGCCGCCGAAGACGCCGTCGTCTGGTTGATGTTGTTCTCGAGTATTTCCAGCCGCCGCGCGCCGAAGGCGCGTGAAAGGCCGGTCCAGATCCCGAATGCGATCAGCCCGGCTGCAACTGACATGTTGAATGCCCAGCCGATCTTGAGGCCGCTGTAGACATTGCAGGGTGTGAGCAACGCGCCGATGACCATGCCGGTGAGAATGGCGCGAACAGTCAACTCCGGTGAGATGGCAGCCGAGCCGGTGGTCTCGACGCCGGCCGCGCTGTTCGCGGAAGTTTGCTTGGCACCCATCTCGTGGAGTGTAGCCCATCGGGGACGCCTTGAAACCCCGCGGCGGCCTCCGAACCGCAGCGACGCGTGCAGCGACTGGTCCGGCCGCGGCTCGCGACCGCTATCTCGTATCCCGGTGGTTGAGAAGCCGTGTCGGTCAGCGAACCGGAGGCGGCTGGCCTGCGGCGGGAGCGGCGGCTTGCGCCGTATCGAGACGCGCAAGATCGTTCTTCGCATCGCTTGCGCCGAGCAGGATGGCACGCCGGTAGAGCTTCCGGGCCTCTTCGGGATTAGGCGTCACGTCGGGAAATGCGACATCCCTGAGGTAAGTCGGATCGAGCGAACGCGCCAGACCGAGAGTTGCAGCAGCCTCCGCGCCGACAGTTGCGCCATCGAACCGCTCGCGCGCCTTCTTGACGAAGCCCGCCTTCAGCAGCCTGTAGCCCTCGTCGATCTGCCGACGTGCGGCGGCGACCTCGGACTCGGTCGGCGCGGCGGTGGCGGCGGTGGCGGCTTTTGGCAACTGGCTAGCGGGCGCCGCTTCGGCCTTTGCGCGCGCAATCGTTTGTGTCGGGGGTGAAGACGCCCGTTGAGGCAGGGTACGCGACGGCTCGGCGACCGGCCGCTGTTCGAGCACCTCTGCCTGCCGCATCGTTGCATCCGCCGTGGCGCTTGATTGGGCTTTGCTGGGCGGCCGGTATGTCGTCCTGGACGATGCCGTGCGCTTCGCGTTCGACTGACTGCGCGCGCTATACGTGGAACGCGTCGCCCGACCTGACCGGTACGACCGCCGCTCCGCCCGTTGCGATCGGCCCTCGCGATAGTCGTCGTCTTCGTATCTCGCATCGTAGTCGTCATACGGCGCATACCGTGACGACGCACAGCCGCCGAGCGAAATGACGCTCAATGCCGCCAGAACAATGATTGAAACTGCACGCACACTGCACCCCGACACGCGAACTCGCCGAAGACCGGCTCGAAGAACATCAACCGCCGTCATCGGCCCCGCATCCTGCGTCGCGCAAAAGCTGGTCGGCAATGTGATGTGCCTGTGTTCAAGTCGTGGCCGGTTGCCCGATTGCCGACCGGGAAAGCAATCCAAAAGACACCGCTTTGCACTTCGCGAACTTACCGCTATAGAGAGGCGGTCAGATCACGTTTTGCTTACGCAAAGCCATATAAAGGAATGAAAACAATGACGTTTATCAGAAACGCAGCCTTCTGCGTCCTGGCCGCGGCGGCCCTCGCCACGACAAATGCCGCGCCTGCCGACGCCGGTCATCGGTCGGCGAAAGCGCATCCGTCGTGCCCCGCCCTCAACGCCATCGACCCCGATGGTGACGGTGCGATGACGCTCGGCGAGGCCAAGCGCGCCGCGATCAAGACGTTCATGAAGCTGAACAAGGACGGCGACATCACGCTTGAACTCGACGAACTCGGCGGACGCATGTCGGCCGCGGCCTTCGCGCAGGCCGACCTCATCAAGGGTCGCGGGATCAGCCTCGGCGAGTACCTGATCGAGGTGCGCCGCCGCTTCAAGTGGGCGAACCCCGACAAGGACCACACGATCGAATGCGACGAGCTGCATTCGAAGTACGGCCGTCTGCTGGCCCGCCTGCTGAAGTGATGACGGATCGCCCGTTCGGCAACGAGCGGTTCGGCGACCCTACTGCCTGACGCGATCCGCCGACCGAGACACCGCAACAGCGCGTCCCCAACAGGGCGCGCTGTTCGCGTATTGTAGCCCGTCCCGCGATCGCGTTCCGGTGGCCGCCAGTCGAACGCATCACCCTTTTGGCGACGAGCGGCCAGTGGTCTTGCCCGGCGCTTCCGTCTTCGGCTCGAAACGGCAGAACTCGCGGATCGGGCAGCGGTAGCATTCTGGCTTGCGCGCCTTGCAAAGATAGCGACCGTGCAAGATCAGCCAATGGTGCGCGGGTACGCCGAACTCGGGCGGAATAGCCTTGACGAGGTCCTTCTCGACCGCGAGCGGTGTCTTGCCGCTGCTGAGACCGATGCGGTTGGCAACCCGGAACACATGGGTATCGACCGCCATGGTCGGCGCGCCAAATGCGACGTTCATCACCACGTTCGCCGTCTTGCGACCAACACCCGCCAGAGTCTCGAGTTGGTCGCGATCCGCCGGCACCTCTCCTGCGTGCAATTCGATCAGTTGCCGCGAGAGGAGAATGACGTTCTTCGCCTTGTTGCGGTAAAGGCCGATCGTCTTGATGGCGTCCCGCACGCGCTCCTCCCCGAGGGCGAGCATTTCTTGCGGCGATTGGGCAAGGGCGAACAGGCCACGCGTCGCCTTGTTGACGCCGGCATCCGTCGCCTGAGCCGAGAGAACCACGGCAACCAGCAGCGTAAATGGATTGGTATGCTCGAGTTCACCCGTCGGTGACGGCTCGATTTCCTGGAACCGGCGGAATATGGCGGCGACCTCTGCGGCCGATAGCCTGGCTCGACGCGGCCGCGGACGCGCCTTCACGGCTGCAGCCGCCGGATCCAACCCGGCAACGGACCGCGCAGGCGGGCGGACATGTGCCGTGCGCGCCTTCGTCGCTTGTCGCGGTATCGCCTTCTTCGCTACCATAATTGATCTCGATCAAAAAGTTGTCACTATCGACCCCGTCGCGTGCGTGGCCAGCCATACGGCGGTCGTTGCCTGAAACAAGTTCGCAACCTGAAGCAAGCCAGATCGCGCAGCCGATGTCCGAAACCGCCCGCCCGACGCCGTCAGAGCCGGACAATCGTTCCGGCAAGGACACCCGTTCCGACGCTGAAACACATTGGGTGCTGACCTCCTACCGCTCACTCAGCCCACGAGGGTTCCTCATTCTGATGAGCTTTCTCGCGGTTGTCAGCTTCGGCGCGGGCATCGCGTTCCTGCTCGTCGGCGCATGGCCGGTGTTCGGCTTCTTCGGGCTCGATGTTCTGCTGATCTTCTTCGCGTTCAAGCTCAACTACCGTTCCGGCCGCCTCTATGAGACGGTCGACCTCGACCCGAGCGAATTGATCGTCACGCGCGTTCACCCCTCCGGCCGGACCGAGCGGTTCGCGTTCAACCCTTATTGGGTGCGGGTGCTGTTTTCAGAGCATGTCGACGGACGCACGCATCTTGCGCTCGCATCGAAAGGCGAGGTGGTGCCGTTCGGCGGCTTTCTGACCGACGACGAACGACGCGAGTTCGCGGACGTCCTCGGGAGTGCCCTCACTGCGGCGCGGGCGGAGCGCCGGTAAAGCCGGCACCAGCCTTTTGCACGCCACCTTGCGTGACGGGCTCCAGGCAAGTAGCCCCTCGCTCCAACTCCTTGCGACAAGGCGACGACCGCTTCACGCAGAACCGAATTGGCGCGACAGACGTCTTCGATTGCAGGTGCCTTCGAACGGTCTGCCGCGCCTCGGCGGACACGGTACGCATCAACATGAAGCCGCGGCCACACGCACCATATGGCGCGCAAAAGGTTTCGAGATCGCAAACGCGCTGACCAATTCGGTACGGCTTGCCGATCGCCAGCCGCACCGCCGTCGACCAGACATCGGCCTAACGCGAACCGGCGGTGCCCCGCGGCTTCAGCAGGAACCCGATGAGCGGCAGCGCGATCGGGTGCGGCAGGATGCGCAACGCAAGTGACATCAAGCGAAAATGCGGACCCGGCACGACGACCCGCAACCCGAGGCGGTAGCCGAGATGGACCGAGTTGGCTATGGCGGCCGGCGACATGCCCGGCAGCAGGCGGCGATAGAGGGATTTTTCCGCCCCCATCGCCGCATGAAAACCGGTTTCGACCGGCCCCGGCGCCACGAGCATGACGTTGACGCCGCTGCCCGACGCCTCCCAACCGGCCGCCTCGGTGAATGCGTTCACATAGGCCTTGCTCGCATAATAGGCCGCCTGGTAGGGCCCCGGCACATAACCGCCGAGCGATGAAACATTGATGATCGTTCCGCCGCCGTTGTCGCGCATGCGGATCAGCATGTGTCGTGTCAACCGCGTCAAGGCATCGACGTTGAGCGCGACGAGGTGGCTCAAGTCGTCTGCGGATTGCGTGGTGAGCGTGCCACCGAGACCAACGCCGGCATTGTTGATTAGGATACCAGGCTCGAGGCCGTTTCCGGCAAGCGTTTCATCGATCGTCTGGCAGGCATCGGCGCGTGTGACATCGAGAACCAGCGGCACGACGGATTGGCCCTGTCGCGCTTCGGCGCGCAGTACCGCGACGGCTTGATCTAGCCCCGCTTTGCCGCGCGCGATTACCACGACGTTGTGGCCATCATCGAGAAAGCGCCGGGCCAGCGCCAGGCCGATGCCGCGGGACCCCCCAGTCACGATCGTGGCAAGCCGCCCTCGTCGTGTCGGAACATGGTTCGGTTTGGGCTGATCGTTCATGTCGTGTCTCGCAATCCTTCGCCGCACCGCAGCCTACGCGACGCCGCCAACGCGCCGCGGTCACTTGCAATTCGTCGATCCGTCGCCATCCTCTACCTCTCCGCCCTCGTACACGACACCGCTATAAGACATGGGACCATCAGGCGGACGAAACGGCAGCAATTGGAGCAAAATGTCGGTGAGCAACGACGGGACATGTTGGGAGAATCTGGCAGCTCCGAGCCTGGACGACTTCGAACGCCTCGCGAAGAGGGCCTACGCGGGACTCCCCGAACAGTTCCGCGCATTGTGCGGTGACGTCGTGATCGTCATTCAGGACTTTGCAACGGACGACGCAATCGCCAGCGTGAACGTAACCGATCCGTTCGAACTCATGGGCCTTTATCAAGGCATCAGCCTCGATCGCAAGGGCAGCCAGGACATCGTCGAACAACCGGACATGGTCTTTCTCTACCGGCGCGCGATCCTCGATTATTGGGCGGAGTGCGGCAACGAGACGCTGGCTGATCTGGTGACCCACGTCCTCGTCCACGAGATCGGCCATCATTTCGGACTGTCTGACGACGACATGGAGCGGCTCGAAGCCGCTGCCACGACGGCTGTGTGATGGCGGTGGGCGGCAATACCAACGCGCGCCTTCGTGTGGCTCATCTGCTCCGTAGTGGTGGTGTTTCGACACAGATCATCCGCGCGGACTTGTTCTCGAACGCAAACCGGGCAAAATGTCGTTCGAAATTCCGAGAACGCAGCGCTTCATCGGCTGCGCGTTGCAACAGGCGCGGTTGATCGCGGTGAACTGCTCTCCCCGCTCGAAGGCAGGCTGGAACGTGGCACGGACTGAATTCATGCTGATCACGAACTCCGAGGCCGGACGGATCGCGCTCCGAACGCGCGCCGTCATGGCCTTGATTGCCACTCCCTTGATCGCCATCAGCGTTATCGCCAGCGCGATCGCAGACGCTCGGCCGGCACGCGCCGACAAGCCACCGACGGCCCAGGAATACATGGACCACGTCGGCGGCGAATCGAAACTCGTGCCCCCGGGCGCGCTGAAGCTCGACGGCAACCGGATGATCTGCGGGCACAGGCCAACAGTCCTCGACGGCAAGCTCGACGACTATGCGGCCGCTTATCCGGGTTTCCTGATCCTCAATCCCAAGCTCATGAACCGCGTCTCGACGGTCGTGAAAATGTGGATCTTCTCGCACGAATGCGGCCACCAGTTCCGCGGACCGGACGAGGAAACCGCCGATTGCTTCGCTGTGCAGCGCGGCCGCCGCCAGGGCTGGTTGACGGCGGAAGGACTCGAGGAAGTGTGTGCGTTCATCGCGCCGGCCAAGGGTGACGCGATGCACTTCTCTGGTTCACACCGTTGCGAATACATGCGCCAGTGCTACCGCGACCCGAAAATCCGCTGACACGAGCGGTCGCCAATGCGGAACGGACCTGCGCCACCGGAGGCGTACTCGGCTCCTTCACTATCCCCGCCCGTGAATCGTCGCCTTAGCATGTCGGCTGTTGCAGCGTGACCAGCCGGGTGCCATGCCAATTGCCGAGTACGCGCGTATCGTTCTCGATATCGCCCAGACCATGCACCGCTGGCTGGCCGCGCTGGCGCCGCTCGACCGGGCGCGACGCCGACGTGTCTCGCGCTACGCCGCCCAGATCGCCGATACCCTCGCCCGCGCCGCCGACGCCATGACCGATCTCGAAGCCAATCCTGGCGACGCTCATGCCGCCCAACGCGTGGCACGAGAGTTCGGGCGCATCAGCGGATACGTCGAAACCATGGTCGGGGTTCTCGACGAGCATCTTGACGGACGCAAGCTCGCTGGCGTTAAAAGACGCCTCGAACGCCTGGAGGGTAGCGCGCCGCGCGTCAGCTCGACGCAAACGGCGCCGCGCCAAAGGGTCGATCGGCTCGCCGCCGCCGAGGGCTATTTCCGTGCTCTCGCCGATGGACTTGGAGCCTGACCACGACCGAAAAGAAAGAGAACGCGACACATGGACAAGTTCACGAAGCTGACCGGCATCGCGGCGCCCCTGCCCCAGCGCAATGTCGACACCGACATGATCATACCGAAGCAGTTCCTGAAAACCATCAAGCGGACCGGCCTCGGCAAGTCGTTGTTCTATGAAATGCGCTTCGATCAGGAAGGCCGGGAGAACCCGGACTTCGTGCTCAACAAGCCCGCCTACCGCACAGCCCAGATCCTCGTGACAGGTGAGAACTTCGGATGCGGCTCGAGCCGCGAGCACGCGCCATGGGCGCTTCTCGACTTCGGGATCCGTTGTGTCATCGCCCCGGATTTCGCAGACATCTTCTACAACAACTGCTTCCAGAACGGCATTCTGCCGATCAAACTGCCGCAGGCCGACGTCGACAAACTGATGGACGATGCCAACCGCGGCGCCAACGCGACGATTTCCGTCGATCTCGAAGCACAGGAAATCCGCGGCCCCGACGGCGGCGTCATCCGCTTTGAAATCGATCCCTTCCGCAAACACTGCCTGCTGAACGGCCTCGACAACATTGGCCTGACGCTCGAGAAATCGGCTGCGATCGACACTTACGAAGCGAAATCGAAGGCGTCGAGATCCTGGCTTTGAACGGCCAGACGCCGCTCGAATACAGGCGATCACAGCGATAGACAGACGCTTCGCACAGGCATTGCGCAAGCGCTCTTGCCGCGCGTTCCATCGTCTCCCGCTTGCGAACGGTCGAGCCCCGAGCGCCACCCTGCGTCGCGTGGAGAACCGCCCCCGCGGCCGCCCCCGCGGCCGCCTCGATGCGGCTTCGGTGCGCCAACTTCCCGCCCCGATGCGACGTGCGCCGCCGTCTCATTTGCCGACCACCGAGACACCACCGCCGCACCATTCCGCAATCTGCATTCCGCGATGTCGACGGCGGCACCAGAAAGGGAAGCGGCCCATCGACCCAAATTCGCGCCACAGGAATGGCATGAACGATAGACTCGAATTGCACACCGAGAAACGCAGTTGAGACGATCAACTCGGTGCGGGTTCCGACCCCAGAAGTCAAAATTGAACGCAAACTTCGCCGACGGCTTTTCATCTCGACGCCGGCAACCCCGGAGCCGTCGAGATGCCACTTGTGCCTGTAGGACAAGCATCTCCGAGCACTCGCGCAAATCCGAAATGTTCGTCGGCTGACACATGACCGGCCCTCGCAAAAAGCGCCGACATGCTGAAAACGCTGTCCCAGAAGGCGAAAACACGCTAAATTCGTTGCAATCGCGTCACTGTTTTTTCGATTTCAACGGGTCGCAACAACAAATCCGCTTCGTGAAAGTGATGAATTAACATATCCAATCTTCACACCACCCTGCCCTGCAACAACATTTTTGCAAACCTGATGCCTTTCGAACGGGAGAAACCGATGGCAGCGAAAGCAAAAGCTAAACCGGCGGCAAAAGCTAAAGCGAAGCCCAAGGCGCCGGCAAAGGCCGTGAAGAAGACGGCCTCGAAGACCGCGAAGACCGCCAAGGCGGCCAAGGCGCAGACGACTGTTACCTTGCGTCACCTCGGCGACGCGATTGCCGCGACGCACGAGATGCCGAAGAAGCAGGCCAACGCCATGCTTTCCGAGATGGTCGACATGATCGCGACGCACCTCAAGAAGGGCGCCCGCATCCGCATCGGCGGCCTCGGCATCCTGCAAGTCCGCAATCGTCCGGCCCGCATGGGTCGCAACCCGGCGACGGGCGAGCAGATCAAAATCAAGGCCAGCAAGAAGATCGCCTTCCGCGCAGCCAAGGAGCTGAAGGAATCGGTTTGATCGACGGCGCTTCGATTGCGGCGTGAGCGCCCAACTCGCCGCAATCCCCAACGACGGAATGCCCGAAAGGCCTGGCACAAAGGTGCCGGGCCTTTCTGCTTTCGCGCCGCATGTCGCGCGTCCCGCCCGGCGAATGCGCGGCCCTGCCGCTTGCAGGGCCCCCGAAGGCCTCGCCGATCGGCGGCGCGGACATGGCGCTCGGAAAGGGCGCTCGGACACTGCGAACGGGGGCGGCGTCCATGGCTTCGCGATCCGGTCGCGGCGATCGTCAGTGCCGACGTCGCTTTCGCGAACTGGAGAATGATTGGGGGACGTGGGGGTGGTGCCGCTTGCGTGACTCGAA
>JAGRKS010000010.1:84966-108052 GCA_020442185.1 Hyphomicrobiaceae bacterium | reverse complement strand
ACGTTGTGGTGCGACTTGATGGTCACCGATGGGCCGCCGGTGAACGAAACGCTTTCGATGACATCAGGATAAAGCGTGCCTTGGGCGAGAAACTCGGCGCCGCCGACCTTGCGCGCCTCCTCCTCGAACACGTCGATGAACAGGCCGCCGATGATCTTGCGCTTGCGTTCGGGATCATCGACGCCGTCGAGCGCCTCGAGGAAGCGTCGGCGCGCATCGACGTGGACGAGCGGAATGTTGTAGTGCTCGCGGAACAGCGATACGACCTCGTCGGCCTCGTTCTGGCGCAACAGGCCATGGTCGACGAAGATGCAGGTGAGCTGATCGCCGATCGCCTCGTGGATGAGCACCGACGCAACGGCACTGTCGACCCCGCCGGACAAACCTGAAATGACGCGGCCGCCCCCCACCTGGTTGCGAATTTTCTCGATCTCGCTCGACCGGAAGTGCGCCATCGTCCAGTCACCGGCGATGCCGCCGATCCGATGCACGAAATTCGAGAGAAGCCGCGCGCCGTCGGGCGTGTGCACCACCTCCGGATGGAACTGCACGGCGTAGAGTTTACGCGCCTCGTCCGCGATCGCCGCGAAGGGCGCGCCCTTGGAAACCGCGACGACCTCGAAGCCTTCGGGAAGCCGCGTCACGCGATCACCGTGGCTCATCCACACCTGATGCTTCTCGCCGGGGTTCCAGACGCCTTCGAAGAGCGCGTTGGCCTTGACCACCTCGAGTTCGGCACGACCGAATTCGCGATGATGGCCGCCTTCGACACCCCCGCCGAGCTGGGAAACCATCGTCTGCTCGCCGTAACAGATGCCGAGCACCGGCAAGCCGACGTCGAACACCCACTGAGGCGCGCGCGGCGTGCCCATTTCCGTCACGCTCGCCGGCCCTCCCGAGAGGATGATGGCGCGCGGCGACAGCCGCGTCAGCGCGTCCGCCGCACGATTGAACGGCACGATCTCGGAGTAGACGCCGGCCTCGCGCACGCGACGTGCGATGAGCTGCGTCACCTGGCTGCCGAAATCGATGATCAGGACGGTATCTGTCATGCGTAAGATGGCCTCGTTACTGAATTTTCCGGCGAAATCCCGATCGCGGATCGACCGGCCGAGGGCGGCAGGCGCCGGGAAGTCAGATCACCGGCGGCCGCAAGCGTCAAGCGGATCGCGCCGGCCATCCTCAGCGAAAATCGGGCTCAACGAAAATCGGGCTCAGCGAATCTCCAGCGCAACGAGGAACCAATTCAACGAAGGTCTGGTAATTCGAAATCGTCCAAGAGCCGCGCTGAGCCCGCGCCCGAGAGATGGCCGATATCACGATAAAGGAACACCCCGTCCTTCATCGGCGAGCACCACTCGGGACCGCACATCTTCTCCGTGGCGAGCGTAAAGGTGACGCCCGGGTCTGCTGCGGCCAACTCGCGGATCAGCGCATCGATTGGGGCCGACACCGCCATGACTTCGGCGCGCGGGCGTCCGCAAGTGGCGGGATTGCCGCCCGACCGCAAGGCTCGCACAACGCAATTCGACGGCATGACCTTGAAGTGCGGCACCTGCGAGAGGATGTGCACGCGTATCCCGCGGGCACGCAGGAACCCGATGGTGCTGGCGAGCGCGGCCTTGAGATCGCTGGCGGGCGCAGCATCTGCCGCGCCACTCGCTCCGGATGCGCCCGGACGGCCACTGACAACGGGTGCCGCCCAGCCAGGGAAGCTCGCACCGGTCAGCTGGAGTGCGCCCTTGTATCCCCCCCATGCGCCAGCGAGAACCACCAGCTTCAATCCCCGATTGCGCTCGACGAACCGAACAATGGCCTGATGAAACGGCGGGCAATCCGCAACCGAACGGTGGCGGACGCCTTGGCGGATGACGCCCATCAGCGGCGCACAGGCGCTTTGCGTGACCTGACGGCCGGCGAGCCCTTCGCGCTGCGCCCAACCGGCGATCATCGGCACGAAATGATCCGCGTTGGAATCGCCGATCACCGCGACATCGTAGGATGCGCCCGACGCTTTCGGCCGGCCGAAGTTGCAGCGGGCATCGTTGCCGTCAATGCGATCATATCCGTCGCAGACCCTCCGCAGCGGATTGCCCGTCGCCATATCGGCGAACATCTGGCCAACGGCACCGTCGAACCGCTGCGGCAAACCGTCGAAGACCTTGATGCCGCCGCCGACCATCGCCAATCCCAGCATCGTCGCCGCTCCCGCAGCGATGGTCGTCACCGCCCGGCGCAGAGGAATCGCACCATGCAGCCTGAACGGCCGCTCAACCAGGCGCCACGACACGGTAGCAAGCACGATGCTGACCGCCACGACCAGCAAGACCTCGAAACCCGTCAGCGGCCGGCTTGCGGCAAATTTGGCCAGCGATAGGAGCGGCCAATGCCACAGGTAGAGCGAATAGGAGAGCAATCCGACGAGCACGAACGGTGGCGAGGCGAGTATGCGAACGGGTAGTGAAACCGCCGCCCCGCCGACAGGCGTCGTGGATTTCGCAGCAAGTCCTCCGACGATCACGAGCATGGTGCCGACGACGGCGGGCAGGGCCGAGATGCCGGGAAACCGCATCCCAGGATGCAGCAGCGCGGCACTTGCGAGAATGAGGAAAGCCCCGCCCCAAACGAAAAGCGCGCCCGTGCGATGGCCAGGAACTATTCTGGCCCCGGCCAATGCAATCGCGCACCCCGCGAGCAGCTCCCATGCACGCGGCAGCAGCATGTAGAACGCATAGTCCGGATGGCGGCCGACGCTCATTTCGGCGTGCACGAGGGACGCCAGCGCCAGCACGGCCGTCGCCGCGATCGCCACAGTGCGCGGCGCGCGAAGCGTGACCAGCAGAAGGAGAAGCAGCGGCCACGTCAGATAAAACTGGTCCTCGACCGCGAGCGACCAAGTATGAAGCAATGGCTTTTCCTCGGCCGGAGCCGAGAAGTATCCCGATGTTCGATAGAACAGGACGTTGGCAAACATCAGCGATGCGGCCGCCAGACTCCGGCCGAAATCGCGAAAGGCTTCTGGCAGCAACAGAAGGGCCGCGAGGATCGCCACAATCGTGAGACAAACAGCTGCGGCCGGCAGGAGACGGCGGATGCGGCGTGCGAGAAACGCCGCCAAGGAGAACGTGCCGGCGCTCATCTCCGCGTAGATGAGACGCGTGATGAGGTAACCCGAAATAACGAAGAAGACATCGACGCCCACGAAGCCGCCGCTGAGGACCGAGGGCCAGGCGTGGTAGATGACGACCGTCCCGATCGCGATCGCTCGCAACCCGTCGACGTGAGCGAGGTAGCCGGCGCTGTCGGAGATGGCCTCGCGCCCCCGGGCGGACCCGCCGCGCGCCGTCCCACAATCCGTCAGGGCTGTCTCGGCGATGGCCTATCCCCCTCGAAACTCGCCAGCTTTCCGATGTCCACGGCGCAGTTCGCGCATTGCCAATCTCGCGCAGAATCCTCCGGCAGGTGGGTAGACCATTCCCGCCCGCGACCGTCAAGCGGGCCTGTCGAGAACCCGTGACGCGAAATCGAGCTCTGTCCGGAGGGCGCGGCTGAGGCTGACTTTCGGCGCTGACGGTCGCTGACCGCCGGCCGAGCCGGCAACCCTCAGAACTCCATGGCGCAGGCCGCAATATCGGCCCCGGTTCAGCGAACTGAGCGCGCCCTATGGCGCTACGGTCCTCGCCTGCCGACGACGGCGGCACCCTCTCCGGCAATCGGCTATGGGCCGAAGCACGGACAAGCTGTGGAGAGAATCGGGCGCAGAACGAATTGGCCCCGGAGAGAATTGACGCAGGACCGGCAGCCCCTATGATTGGAATAGTTCTAAACTATTCGAACGGTGCCACTGCCGAGACCGGGCGATTGCCGTTCGGACCAGACTTCTCATAAGTGCCGTCGCGTTGGGATACCGAATCGAGGTCAATCCAGTCCTGTCCAGCTCAGCAACGCCGACGCCCGGCGGCCCATCGGACTGAGTACGGCTTGGCACCGTGGGCGTGTTGGCGCGACGCCTCGCCGTCCCGGCCACCGAAATCCTCGTCGCCAACACCGCCACCGTCGACGTCGCATGTCGCGTTCCACGCCTACCGCCGCCGGGTATACCCCGCGAAACAGCCGCCAGAGGCCCGATGGACAGCCCGCTTCTGATCGTGATCTTCGTCGCATCGTTGACCGCGATCGCAACCGGTATCGGCGCGCTGCCGTTCCTGTTCGTCAAACAGATCAGTCCCTACTGGCTGGGCCTGTCGAACGCGATGGCCGCAGGCCTGATGCTCGCCGCCTGCCATAGCCTGGTCGCCGAAGGCATCGCCATAAGCCCGGTTCGGCTGCTGCTCGGCGTCCTGATCGGACTTGCGGGAATAGTCCTGAGCCAGCGCTACATCGCTAACGGTAAAGCACCTGAGATCGCGCAGTTGAAGGGGCTCGACGCCCGCAAGGCGCTGCTCATCATCGGCGTGATGACGGCGCACTCGTTTGCGGAAGGCGTTGGCGTCGGCGTCTCGTTCGGTGGCTCGGGCGAGCTTGCCGGGTTCATCTCGACGGCCATCGCGGTCCACAACATCCCGGAGGGGCTGGCGATCAGCCTCATTCTGATCCCGCTCGGAACGCCGGTGTGGCAGGCGGCGGCATGGAGCATCTTCTCAAGCCTGCCGCAGCCGTTGATGGCGGCACCCGCCTACCTGTTCGTCGAGCATTTCACGCCGTTCCTGCCCGTCGGCTTCGGGCTTGCGGCTGGCGCGATGTTCTGGCTGGTGTTTGCCGAGCTGCTGCCGGATGCCAGCGAGCAGGCGAAGCCGGCGGACGTGGCGACCGTGACGACACTCGCCTTCGCCGCCATGCTGGCCTTCCAGTATCTGGTCCTCAAATAGCGGAGCATCGGTGCGGCGAACGTGATCGGCACGCCTCGGAAATAGAAGCGGGCCGGGCCACTATTGTGCGCCGTCACCGGAAGCCAGCGCCGCGACGGCCGCGAGAATTTCCGGCACGTGCTCGTAGACCCAGAAATGACCAGCGTCTGGCACCTGCTCGACCTCACAACCGGGGATCAGAGCACCGAGCCGCAACGCGACTTCTATCGGCACGATCGAATCCGCCGTTCCCTGCCAGAGCTTCGCCCGCGCTTCAATGGCGCCGAAATCCACGTTCCATGGTTCGCCATAGATCTGGAGATCCGCAACCCCGCCGGAAATGCCGTTGCGCGTCGCCTCCATCGTCATCGCGACGATGTTGTCGGCAACATCGGCGTTGGAAACAATGGCGCTGTCGGCCTCCGGCAGAAGATGAGCAAACAGGCTTGCAAAAGCCCGCGGCGCGAGGCGGAAGCCGCGCATTGCGGCCTCGGCGTTGGCGCGCAGCACCCAGGGATGATTTGGCAAATCCAGAAAGAAGCTGCGGTGCGCGAACGAGAGGTCCACGCGATCGCTCTCATCGCTGCGGCACACATCGGCAATCGGGCCGAGTGGACTGACGAGCCCGAGCGCCGTGACCCGGCTGCCTAGTCTGGCGGCGAGCGCGACCGCATAAGGCGCACCGCCCGAAATGCCGAACAGCGCGAACCTGTCGATCCCCAACGCGTCGGGCAACTCGGCGAAAATCTCCGTCCGGCTGGCGAGCGTGGCGCCATAGTCGAGCGGCGAGAGTCCATAGCCCGGACGATCGAAGGCGATCAGGCGGATGCCGAGTGCGAGCGCCCCGGCGTCCGCCACCTCGAACATCAATCGCGACGCGGGCGCGCCATGACAGGCGATCACCGGCAACCCCGAAGGCGCACCGAACTCTGCGACACCGAGGTGCCGGCCCGACTTCAACTTGACGAGGCGTTCACGCCTGCCGACTGCGGATGATGCAGCCAAGTCCGTCGCCCTCACCGGCGCGTCCATCCACTCGTCCTTTCAAAAGGGTTTCATCGCTCCAGGCGTTCGGCGCCGAGCCGGCACTATAGGCAGTCAACACCCTCGGGGGTATCGATCGGACGCAACAGAGCCATGCTCAAATGCGCTTTGTGAAGATAACCTTTCCATCCCCCGGACGATAAAAATCCGGAAGCAGAGCCTGCTGGCGGAAGCCCTGCGACAGATAGAACCGCCGCGTTTCGGCGTATTTTGCCGAGGAGGACGTGTCGGCGTAGATCTGCCGCGCTCCTTGTGCGCGAACCGCATCCTCGACCTTGCGCATGATGAATGCGCCGATGCCGCGACCACGCCACTCTGGCGACACGGCAATCCAGTATAAATCCTGCGAAACGTCGGAACCCGCAATAGGACCATAGCACGCATAGCCCGCGACGCGATCACCGATCTGGGCAATGAGGAACTCGTAACCCGATGCCGCCCCCCGCGCCACCCGCTCGCGGACAAGCTCCGCCGCGATATCGATTTCTTCTGTCGAGAAAAATCCGGTCGCGGCGACAAGCGAGCGGATCGGCTCTTCGTCGGCCGCCGTGACAAAATCACGCCATGCGATCGCATTGACATCGACCTTTTCGCGGCTGCCCGCGACGGCCTTCTTGCGTAGCGGCTGAAGTTTTCCGTTACGCGGCAAGGGTGCGTCGACGCCTTTGACGAGGCCCTCGAAGAAGCTGCGCACGTTGACGCCGAGTGTGCGGACACGGTAGCCACCCTCCTGCACGATCAGCGTCTGGTAGCCCTCCGCGCCGATCATCCGGCCGAGTTCGGAGAAGTCCGCTCCGGTGTTCGACCAGGTCCCCGTCGGATCGCCCTTGGCGGTATCGAAGCCGGCCGCCACGACGAGATACGCCGGATCGAACCGGCGCACGATCTTCAAGGCGTCGGCGACGGCCGCGCGATGGTCGGCAGGCGTGATGCGCTCGGGCAATGGCATGTTGAAGTTGTAGCCGGCACCGCGGCCGGCGCCGGTCTCGTTCTTGAAGCCTGAGAAGTAGGGATAGGCGAAGCTCGGATCGCCGTGGATCGATACCGTCAGGACATCGTCGCGCTCGTAGAAGATGTCTTGCTGGCCGTTGCCGTGGTGGTAGTCAATGTCGAGGATGGCGACGCGGCCATAGCGGCTCAGGAACTGGGCTGCGATCGCGGCATTGCAGAAGTAGCAGAAACCGCCGAACACGCGACGCTCGGCATGGTGACCGGGGGGGCGCACAAGAGCATAGGCGAGTTGGCGGCCCTCGAGGACTTTGGCCGCCGCTGTCAGGCTGCAGTCGACGGCGGCGCGAGCGGCCAAGTAGGCGCTTTCGTTGAGCGGTGTGAACGTATCGATGCAGTAGTAGCCCGCAAGCACCGTTTCGTCCTTCGGCGGCCGGTTGGGATTGCGCAGCGGGAAGACGTAGGGATAGATCGACTTCTTGTTGCCCGCGATCTTCGAAGCGCGTCGAATATAGTCGACGAGCTTAGCGTCATGGACCTCGAGGATGAAGCGATCCGAGAAGTGGCGCGGCGCGATGCGCTGAAACAGTCCGCTGCTCGACAGCTCGGCCATGATGGCACCTACGCGGATCGGCGCCTCGACGTAGCCGCGATCATGGACGTGGTGAATGGCGTGACCGTCGTGCGTGACGAGGACGATGGGCGCCGTCTGGGCGACGCGCGGCACCGTGGGCTTGCGGCGCTTGACGTAGCGCGGCTCACGCAGGCGGATCGGATCGTCGACGACCGAGGCGACGACCATATCGACATAGTTCGGCGGGCAAACGCCGGAGTAGGCACGCTCGAGAATAGCCCGCATCACGCGCTGCACCTGCTCGCGGCCGGGCAACGCCGTGTTGCCGAGCGGATCGAGCACCAGATACGGCGGGTTGGTGGTGCCCGGCTCGACCGGTGTCTCGTAGCGGGTGTTGATGATCGGGCGCGCACCGTATCGCTCGTAGAACGCGAGGCGGCGAGCATTGTTCTCGCGGACGGCATTGTCCGGTGAAAGCAACGGATCGTCCGGCAGGCATTCGAAATAGAGCCCGTGGACGCCGAGCGCTATCGCATCCTCGCGAATGCGTTCGTAGAGTGCCGCGCCGGTGCCGCGTCCGGTGCCGCCCATCGAGGACGACAGGATCTCGAGATAGCAGAATCCGACGTCGGGAGCGTGCAGCAGCAGACCGACGCCGAGGACCTTGCCGTCTGTCCCCTCCGCGACCAGAAGCCGACCGACAAAGCGGTACTTGAGCGGATTGGCCAGCAGGTCCGGCAACCGGTCGATTTCTTCCTGCCCCATCCCGGGGAACTGCCCACGCATGATGCGCTGCGCTTGCGCGATGGCCGCACGGTTCAAGGGACTGGTCGCGTCCTGGACTTTGCGGATCAGAAACATGTGATCAGGTCCCGGCTCCCATTGGAGCAGTCAAGCGTGCCCCGCAGCGGCGCGCCGCGACGATGCGGCCAACCATCATATCGTAGTCCATTCCCGCTTCCGCGCATGCGGCGACGAAGCCGGAATCGGGCGCGAGGCAGGGGTTGGCGTTCGCCTCGAGGATGTAGCAGCGGCCGGAACCGTCGACGCGGAAATCGACGCGTGCGTAACCGTCAAGGCCAAGCACGCGAAACGCAGCGAGCGCGCAGCGTTCGAGTTCGACGACAAGGGCCGGCTCCGCCTCGCGCGGGACGAATCGCCTTGGAGTCGCATGATAGACGTCGCTCGCGGGATCCCACTTGGCGGCATAGTCGACGATCCGCGGTCGACCGGCGGCAAAGCCCTCGAAGCGGATTTCGGCAGCAGGCAGCACTTCGATACCCCCCTTGCCGTCAGAGATCAGAGATATGTTGAACTCGCGGCCGTCGATGAAGGCTTCCGCGAACCACTCACCGCCGAAGCGCTTGCGCCTGGCCGCGATCTCCCGCGCCGCATCGCCCGACGGCACGACGGATGCTGCATCGATGCCGATCGAAGCATCTTCCGAGACCGACTTGACGATGTAGAGTGCGCTTTCGTCCTCCGCGCCGACGATCCTGGCATCGAAAGTCTGCGGCACGTCGAGCCCGGCCGCTGCAAGAAGGTGCTTGGTCAGGGGCTTGTCGGTCGTCACCGCAAGTGCCATGGCGCTCGAGCCGGTGACGCTAAGCCCGCAATGCTCCATCACCGCAGCCGGCAGAGAAATAAGCCGCCCATCACCCGCCAGCGCCTCGACCAGATTGAAGACCAGTGCCGGGGGATCGTTGGCGAGTGCGGAAAGCGGCGACAGGTCGAGGCCAAGTGCAAGCTCCGCCGTGTCAAAGCCGGAACGGCGCAGCGCCGCACCGACCGCCTCGACCTGGTCGAGCGTATCCTGTTCGTCCGGACGGCTGCGATCGATAACGCCGTGGACCAGAACGGCCCGCGCCGCGGCTTCGGTATCGATGGTCATTCGGCGGCCGGGCGAACCGCGCCGGATGCCGTTGTCGAACCGCCGATGTCGTAACGTGCGGCGGCGCTGGCGAGGATCTTGGCCATCAAGTCGTCGTAGGCAACCCCGTGCAAGTTAGCGAGGATCGGCAGATCTGAATGCGTGGGATGCAGGCCCGCAATCGGATTGACCTCGAGGAATACCGGCTCGCCCGAACTATTCGATTTGAAATCGTGTCGTGCTGCATCACGACAGCCGAGCGCGGCATGAGCTGCAAGGGCATGTTCTGCCGCGCGCTTCGCCTCGTCGTCGCAGGCAGCGCGATAGGAAACGAGGCGCTCGCATTCTTCCTTGTTGAGGTAGGAGTAGACACCGGCATCCGCGCCCGCGTCTGTTTGCAATCGGATTTCCATGACGCCGATGACGCGTGCCGTTGCACCCGTGCCGAGCACGCCGACCGTGAACTCGCGGCCCGGAAGATGGCACTCGACGAGCGCCGGCTGCCGGTAGCGCGTCAGGATGGAGCCGGCCGCCGCTTCAAGGCTCGCCAGATCCGCGACCGTCGATGCCTTCTCGCAACCTTTGCCAGTGCCTTCGGCAAGCGGCTTCACGAACGCCGGATAGTGCGGCCAGTCTGAAACATCCTGGCCGATCGTGTCGTAGACCACGAACGGCGCGGTCGGAATGCCGGCATCACGCACGATGCGCTTGGCGACCGCCTTGTCGAGCGTCACCGCCATAGTCAGCGGATCGGAGAAGACATAAGGCTGGCCAAAGAGTTCGCACAACGCTGGCACTTGCGCCTCCCGCGAGCGCCCCCGCAAGCCCTCGGCAATCGAGAACACGAGATCGAAGCTCTCGCCGG
Source organism: Hyphomicrobiaceae bacterium (assembly GCA_020442185.1). Classification (GTDB taxonomy): domain Bacteria; phylum Pseudomonadota; class Alphaproteobacteria; order Rhizobiales; family Hyphomicrobiaceae; genus JAEUMD01. Next base: position 97,904 of record JAGRKS010000010.1, on the reverse strand, counting down.
CGACGAAGCGGCGCGCGAGGTCGCGGCCATGACCGACCGGGACCACGTGGTGACCGAGGCGGCGCAGCGCCGCCCCGATCGCTTCGATGGTCTCGGGCGAATCGAATTCCGCAACCTCCTCCGCCGAGAACCCCTGGGCGAGATAGGTATCCCGGAGGTCGAACACCAAGCCGATGCGCATCTCAGGCCTTGCCCTTCCGCACCTTCGGCTGACGGTCGGAGCCGACATTGCCGGCCGAGTCCTTGTAGCGGTACGTGTTGCCTTCGAAGTTGCGCAACATCACGTCCTCGCCATCACGGCCGACGAGATAATCGGGCACCAGCGGTATCTTTCCGCCGCCGCCGGGGGCGTCGACGACATAATGCGGGACCGCGTAGCCCGTCGTATGACCGCGCAGGCCCTCGATGATCTCGAGACCCTTCTCGATCGGCGTGCGGAAGTGCGACGAGCCGGTGATCGGATCGCACTGGTAGAGGTAGTAGGGCTTCACCCGCCGCATCAGCAGCCCGTGATAGAGAGACTTCATGACATCGACGTCGTCGTTGATGCCCTTCAGGAGCACCGTTTGGCTGCCGAGCGGAATACCGGCATCGGCGAGGCGCGCGGTCGATTCCGAGACTTCCCTGGTCAACTCGCTCGGATGCGTGAAGTGGATGCTCATCCAGAGTGGGTGCAGTTTCTTGAGGACGCGCGTCAGGTTTCTGCTGACCCGCATCGGCAGCACGACGGGAACTTTCGTGCCGATACGCAGGAACTCGATGTGCTTGATCGCACGCAACCGCTTGAGGAGGTATTCCAGCGGCTCGTCGGCCAGCGTCAACGGATCGCCACCCGACAGCAGGACGTCGCGGATTTCGGTATGCGCCTCGATATACTGGAGCGCGCGCTCCCACTGCGACTTCGAGAACGAATATTCGCCGCCCGGCTGGCCGACCATGCGCGAACGCGTACAGTACCGGCAATAGGTCGAGCAGGTCCCCGTGACCAGGAACAGTACGCGGTCGGGATAGCGGTGGACGAGCCCGGGGACCGCCGCATCGTGATCCTCGCTAAGCGGATCGTCTGCTTCGCCAGGCGTCTGGACGTACTCCGTACCGACAGGAATATGCGTGCGTCTCAGCGGCTCGTTGGCGTCGTAGCGGCTCATCAGGCCGGCATAATAGGGCGTGATGCCGACCGGCAACGCGCCCTTGTGGCGCGAAATCGCTTCGCGCTCCTCGTCCGACAGCACGAAGATGCGTTCGAGTTCGGCCATTGTGCGGATGCGGTGCCGGAACTGCCAGCGCCAGTCATTCCACTCGACGGTCGAGACGTCGGGGAAGAACGCGCGGGCGAATTCCTTGGAACGCGGACTGATGGGGAACCGCGGCGCCGACGGTATAGGCGGCAGTGCGGAAATCGGTGCAGGGGGCACTACGGTGCCGGCCCCGAGGGGCGAGATGATATTGACGCTATGCGTAAAGTTAGTGGGTATCGCGTCGCCGCGACTTGGAGGCTCTTCGCTCTCCCGTGACACGAGCTTCATGTGTCAACTTCTCCGCGTTCGGGCAGCCGTCGCGCGACCATCGCCGTTCTGCGCCCGTCCCGAAACGCCGCAGATATTCGTGCGTCGCTTTTCTTTTGCAATAGCCTTTTTAATTCTCCGTCGATCAACTTTTCTTTCACACTCCCGACGTCTCCGGTAACGCCGCCCGCACCGGGGTCGTCTGCGAACCGCGGCGGCCGGGCAAAGGTTGCCCCTCACTTGCAGAACCGCGCGTCGACGTGTGTTCACCCCATGGCATCGAGCGATGGCGGACACCAGCGCCGATCTTGCCCCGCGGTCGCCGGCGGGCAGCCCGCGCCACGCCTCGCATCACGACTCGCGGCCACCCGGCTGAGCCATTTCTCTCGTCGCAGACCCACCTGTTCAGTGAACCTCAACCAATGTTCGTTACGGTTCGGCAGTCTTATCAGTATGTGAACGGGGCCATAACGACATGTCGACTGCCGCCTATAGCGCACCATTCGGCGCCACGAAGGAGTTCGTTCGCGGGCAAGGTTTCGTACTCGCCGCCTTCACGGCAACGTTGTTTCTCTCGGCAGTAATGCTGTTCTCGGTTCAGCCACTCTTCGCGCGGATGGTGCTGCCGACGCTCGGTGGCACACCAGCAGTTTGGGCGATTTCGCTGTGCTTCTTCCAGGCTGCACTGCTCGTCGGCTATGCCTATGCGCATGCGCTCAACCGCTATGCCTCGGCCCAATCCGCTCCCTTGATACATATCGCTTTGCTCGCCGCCGCGGCGCTGACGCTCCCGTTCGGACTGCCATCCGACCTGACACCGCCGGTCGGTGACGCCTACGTCTGGCTGCTCGGCGTGCTTGCCGTCGGCGTCGGGTTGCCGTTCCTCGCCGTCTCGGCGAGCGCACCCCTTCTGCAGGCCTGGTACGCTCGCACCGGCCATCCTCACGCCCGTGACCCCTACTTCCTCTATGGCGCGTCCAACCTCGGATCGCTGATCGCGCTGCTTGCCTACCCGGTGGTTGTCGAACCGCTGTTCGGCCTTTCGAAGCAGGCAACGATCTGGACCGGCGGCTTTTTGCTTCTCGGCTTCGCGATCGCTCTGTGCGGCTATCTGATGGTGATGTTCGCGGGAAAGAACCAAGTCACCGAGATTGCGGCCACGGCGGACGCGGATGGCGAGCAGGCCGCGTCCTCGACGACCGCCGACGCATCAAGGCCCATCACCTGGCGCCAGCAAGCCCTGTGGGTTCTCTACGCGTTCGTCCCCTCGGGCCTTCTGGTGGCCTTCACCAACTTCGTCACAACCGATATTGCCTCGGCGCCGTTCCTTTGGGTCACTCCGCTCGCGGTCTTCCTGCTGACGTTCGTGTTGGTGTTCCGGGAAAAGCCGCTCGTACCCTTCCGGTTTCTGCTCGCTGCACAGCCTGTATTCCTTGCACTCGTCATGTTCAGCTTTGCATCGGTCCAGCCGAACAGCTGGCTGACGCTCGTCGTGGCCCATTCGCCGCTGTTCCTCGTAACGACCCTGGTCGCACACAAGCAGCTCTACGACACGCGGCCGTCGGCCGAGCACTTGACGCAATTCTATCTCTGGATGTCGTTCGGCGGTGTTCTCGGTGGCATCTTCGCGGCGATCGTCGCGCCGCAGGTCTTCAACAACATCTACGAATACCCGCTGCTCGTACTGTTCGGCATGGCCTGCCGCCCCGACGTCGCCAAGGCGATTGCCGAGCGTACCGGGGTCAAGCGCGCCGTGCGCACGACCGCGATCGCCGCGGCTGTCATCGCTTCCTTGATGGTGCTGACATCGGCATTCAACTTCCCGCTCGAGAAGTATGTGGCGCACTTCATCCTGGTCGGCGCCGCCGCTATGCTGTTCTCCGTCAAGATGGACGCACTATGGAAGCTGGTCTTTTCCGCCGTCATGGTGGCAGCGATCCTGGTGCTGCCGTCCCGCCTCAACACCGGTGACGCGGAGCGCAACTTCTTCGGCGTCATCCGTGTCGCCCCCTCGCCGGATGGCAAACTGAGCCTGCTGCTGCATGGCACCACGGTGCACGGCGCCACCCGTCTCGACGACATCGGATTGCCCGCTGGCGAACTGCCGCGCCCGTTGACGTACTATTACCCCGGCAGCCCCATGCAGATGGGAACCGAAGCCGCCCGCATTGCAACGGGCAAGACCGGTGGCGGCCTGAACGTCGGCGCCGTCGGCCTCGGTGCCGGCTCCCTGGCCTGCGCGGCGAAGGCCAACGAAACGTGGCGCTTCTACGAAATCGACCCGATGATCGTGCGCATCGCCCGCGATCCCAAATACTTCTCGTTCCTCTCGCGCTGCATGCCCGACAACGACATCGTCCTTGGCGATGCCCGATTGACGGTATCTCGCGAACCCAACGGCAAGTTTGACTACCTCGTGCTCGACGCGTTTTCTTCGGACACGGTTCCTGTTCACCTCATCACCAAGGAAGCCCTGGCCGGCTTCCTCGACAAGCTGAGCCCGGACGGCCTGCTCGCGCTGCACGTTTCGAACCGCTATATGGATCTCGAAAATGTCGCTATCGCCACGGCACTGGCGGTTCCCGGCGCGCACGTCGCCTATGTGGACGGCCGACCCGAGCACGTATCCTACGAGTCGTCGCTCAGCAGCGTGCTGTTCATCGCCAAGAACCAAGCATCGCTCGCTCCCGTCCTCGCATGGCCACGCGCCAAGTCAATGGAGTCGAGCAAACTGACGCCTTGGACAGACGACTACTCGAACATCATCGCCGCGATCTGGCGTAAGGCCAGGGGAGAGGGCCGCATTCGCGAGTAGGTGCGTTCAGGCGTCGAGCGGCAACGGCTGGCGAAAGCGAGTCGCCGCAGCGCCGCCAGAACTGCTGTCTGGCTCAACGGCCGGCAGCGACAGAATCCGCCGTCGCGATCACGCGGCGGCGGTTCGCACGAGTGATGCGATATAAAATCCATCGGTCGCGTGCCGTGCCGGCGTCAGCAACAGGCCATCTTCGCGGCCGTCCGCGGATTGCGGCGGCTCGCCCGGCAACGTCCGCCGCCAGACGTCGGCGTAAGGCTCGATCGCGAATTCGGGGTTGGCTGCGAGGAACGCCGCGATCCGCTCACCATTTTCCTCCGGCAGCAACGAGCAGGTGACGTAGACGAGGCGGCCGCCCGGCTTGACCAGCGGCGCGGCCAGCGTGAGTACGTCCTCTTGATCGCGTAGGCGTTCGGCGAGCGCCTCGGGCTTCAAGCGCCACTTGGCGTCCGGACGACGCCGCCAGGTGCCGGAGCCGGTGCACGGCGCATCGACAAGAACGAGGTCGAAGCGCGCGCCCAGCGCCTCGAGGCCCGCCCTGTCGCCGCCGTTCAGGACCTGAACGTTGCGCGCGCCCGCGCGCTTCAACCGTTCGAAGATTGGCCTGAGCTGCCGGCGGTCGGTATCGTAGGCGTAGATCTGCCCGGTGTTCTGCATGCGCGCGGCGAGCGCCAGCGTCTTGCCGCCAGCGCCGGCACAGATATCGAGTACCTGCTGACGTGGACCGGCGTCGGCCATGGCGGCGGCGATCTGGCTGCCTTCGTCCTGCACCTCGAACCACCCCTTGCCGTGGCCTGTCTCTCCTTCGACGTGGGGCGCGCGCGCGCCACCGCGCGGCGGCGGAATGCGCACACCGATGGGCGAAAGCGCCATGGGCTGCGCGCCGAAGCGGTCGAGCGCCTTCAAGACCTTTTCGCGATCGGCCTTGAGGGTATTCACACGGACATCGACAGGTGCGCGGCCGGCCAGTGCGCGCCCCTCCTCGACAAGGCGGTCGGCGCCGAGGGCGCGAACGAGCGATGGCACCAGCCAGTCCGGAATGTCGGCGTCGGCGAACGTCTCGCTGGCCGCGGCAGCGCCCGGTGTAGCAGCGGCCGCCGCGACAGCCGCGAGACCCGCCATCTCGTCCGCGGTCGGCACTTCAGGCGCATGGGGCGTCGTCTCGAGCTCGCGGGCGAGCGCCTCCGGCGACAAGGACAGGGATTCGAGCGCCGCCGCCAGCACGAGGCCGCGGGGAGCATCACTGCCCATGCGCACACCCAGCGACCGCTTCCGCCGCAACGCATCGTAGACGAGGTTGCCGATCGCGGCCCGGTCTCCAGAGCCCGCGAAGCGGTGCGCGCGGCCCCAATCCGCGAGCGCCACGGCGGCGGGGCGATGGCCCGTTTCGATCGCGGTCAGAACTTCGATCGCAGCGGACATGCGTGCGCCTGGTCGCATCGGGGCTAGCCCTCGCCGAGCATGATGCGGACCGCGAAATACACCCACATCGCGAGAAGGATCACAAAGCCCGCGACATAGGCATTGAATCGCGTCGGCACGTGGTTCGAGGTGACATGGACCACGGAATGGACGAGCCGTGTCGCAACGAAGAGCCATGCGAGAACGGTGATGACGAGATCAGCCTGGCGCGTGACGATCGCCAGCCCGGCCAGCACATAGAACAACAATGGCAACTGGAACTGGTTGGCGAAGGCGTTGCCGATCTTGGTGACGGGGTCGGGCCATGCCGGCTGACCGAGCGCGATATCACCGATGCGCACCTTGCCCCTACGGATGGCGCCGACCCTTGCGCGCCCCATCATGAACAAGAGCGCGAACGTCAGCCCCACCTGGACAAAGACCGGCAGCAGCAACTCGCGAACGAGCATCAGACCGACCCCGGATAGTTGGGGCTTTCGCGCGTGATGGTGACGCCGTGCGCGTGGCTCTCGCGCATGGCAGCCGGAGAAATCCGCACGAACTTCGCCCGCTCCTGCAGTTCCGGGATCGTCGCAGCACCGCAGTAGCCCATGCCGGCGCGAAGGCCGCCGACGAGTTGGTGGAGCACGGCGTCCGCCGGGCCCTTGTAGGGAACCTGGCCTTCGACGCCTTCGGGCACCAGCTTCAAGGCGTCGCGCACCTCGGCCTGGAAATAGCGATCCGCCGACCCGCGCGCCATGGCGCCGACCGAACCCATGCCGCGATACGACTTGTAGGTGCGCCCCTGGTAGAGATAGGTGTCGCCCGGTGCCTCGTCGGTGCCGGCGAGCAGCGAACCGACCATGACCACGTCGGCCCCCGCCGCGATCGCCTTGGCGATGTCGCCTGAGAACTTGATGCCGCCGTCGGCAATGATCGGGATGTTCGATTTGTGGGCTTCCTCGGCGCAATTGGAAATCGCCGTCAGCTGCGGCACGCCGACACCGGCGACGATCCGCGTCGTGCAGATCGACCCCGGACCGATGCCGACCTTGACGCAATCGGCGCCCGCCTCGATCAGCGCGCGCGTCGCCTCGGCGGTTGCGACGTTGCCGGCAACGACCTGCACCTTGTTCGACATCTTCTTGATGCGCTCGACCGCTTCCAGCACCCGACGCGAATGGCCGTGCGCGGTATCGACCACGATCAGGTCGCAGCCAGCGGCTATGAGCTTCTCGGTACGCTCGTAGCCATCCTCGCCGACGGTGGTCGCGGCGGCGACTCGCAGCCGCCCCTGCTCGTCCTTGCAGGCATTGGGATGCTTCTGCGCCTTCTCGATATCCTTGACCGTGATGAGACCGACGATGTGATAGCTGTCGTCCACGACGAGGAGCTTCTCGATGCGATGCTGGTGCAGCAGCCGCCGCGCCTCCTCTTGTGTGACGGTGCGCTTGACCGTGACCAGCCGGTCTTTCGTCATCAACTCGGAGACGGGCAGCGACATATTGGTGGCGAAGCGGACGTCGCGGTTCGTCAGGATGCCGACAAGCTTGCCGCGCGGATCACCCGGGCCATTGGGCTCGACAACGGGGATCCCCGAGATGCCATTGTCGGCCATCAGCTTGAAGGCTTCATCGAGGGTCGCGCCGGGAGCGATGGTCACAGGATCGAGGACAATGCCCGCCTCGAACTTCTTGACGTGCCGGACCTGCTCGGCCTGCACGTCGGGGTCGAGATTGCGGTGAATGACACCGATGCCGCCGGCCTGCGCGACGGCGATGGCGAGCCGGCCTTCCGTCACCGTGTCCATGGCGGACGATATGATTGGAATATTGACACCGATCGAGCGGGTCACGCGGGAGGCGACGTTGACCTCCCCCGGCATGACCTCCGAGGCGCCCGGTACGAGGAGCACATCGTCGAACGTCAAAGCCAATCCCGAATCCTGGTCGATTGGGCGCAAGGCCATGGGGCATCTCCTTCGGATTGGGGGGCGACAGGTTGGATCGTGGCCTAAGCCCCGGAGCCGGTCGCCACGCGTATATCACCCGACCGCGAGACTGGGAAGATGGCGAGGGTCCGAGCAGAGGCGAGCGTTGCGGCCGCGCACAGTCTCAATTCATGGGCTGCGCGACGCCGCAGCGTGGCCCAGCGCGGGCGGCCCCACGTAAATAGCCCCGGAGGCGGAAGCCTGCCGGGGCTGTTCTCGATGCTATCGACCGGTGTGGATGGAGGCCGATGAAGCGCGCGCGGCCGCATTCGCGCCAATTTGGCGGTGCCGCGGGGCCTGCACGTCCGGTTGCCGGCCGTTCTATTCAGTCGCTTCCTTGGTGATGGCCGTTAGCAGATCGGCGATCTCCTTGACCGCGGCGCGCGACCGCTTGGACGGACCGCCGAGCGGCGGACGGTAGCCGACATGGACCACCCCCGGCTTCGAATTCAACTCGTAGGCATAAAGAACATACGGGCAGTTGACGATGCTCTGCGGGTTGGCACTGACGGCTTCGTGGGTCAGCTTTGCAGCGCAGAACTGCATATATTGCGCGTTCTTGTATGGCGACTTGGCACCACTATCCGTGACACTGCCGACCGCCTCGCTGGTGCGCTCCAACATCTTGTTGAGTTGACCGACGTAGTCGATCACGTAACCGCGGTTGATGATCGCGTTCTTGAGATCCTCGACAACGGTGTCATAGGCGTCCGTCTTGGTCCGTTCATGCGGCCCACCGTCCTCGGCCATGGCTGGGAAGGACATGGCGAGCGCGACCAGCATGGCTGCGATCAAATTACGAAATGTGGACATTCCTGCTCTCCGATGGTTCGCCCGGCCGAGCTGCAATTGCTGCGATCCGGGCAACGGGCGGCCGCGATACCTGCGCATCAGCAGGCGTAACGAACGCGCCCAGCTCAATTGTTTGCAATCCTATCTGGCAGACGCGGACGGTCGTTGACACGGGTCAACCCGTCTCTGCGACCAAATCACACTTCGGCCGCTTCCCCGCCCGTCGGCGCCGCCGCGCCCTTGAAGCCGGTGGCGAGCACGTAGAGTTCGGCCGAATCGGCCCGGCTCGCCGGCGGCTTCACGTGCCTGACCACCCGGAAGCTCTTCTTCAAGAGGTCGAGCAGCTCGCGCTCCGTGCCGCCTTGGAAGACCTTGCAAAGGAAAGCTCCGCCGGGCGCGAGAACATCGACGGCGAAATGCGCCGCCGTCTCGGCCAGCCCCATGATTCGGATATGGTCGGTGCGCGTGTGCCCGACCGTCGGTGCCGCCATGTCGGACAGCACCAGATCGGCTTGCCCGTCCCGCAACAGCGACTTCAAGAGCGGTTCAGCCGTCTCGTCGGTGAAATCGAGCTTCAGCAGCGTCACGCCCGCCAGCGGATCGACGTCGAGATAATCGATCGCGATCACCTGTCCGCGGCCCTCGACAGCTTTCACCTTCTCGGCGGCGACCTGGCTCCAGCCGCCGGGTGCGGCACCGAGATCGATGACGCGAAGTCCAGCTTTCAGGAGCTTGTATTTGGCATCGATCTCGCTGAGCTTGTACGCCGCACGCGAACGCATCCCCTCGCGCTTGGCGGCGGCGACATAGGGATCGTTCAACTGCCGTTCGAGCCATAGTGTCGAGGCGAGCGTCCGCTTGCGCGCCGTCTTCACGCGCACATGCAAATTGCGTTGTCCGCCGCCCGGCCCGCCAGCCCGCGACACCGGCTTCTTGCCGCCACCTTGCGGCCTCTTGTTCTTGCTCATGGGACCCGATACCACAGAAAAGACGCCCGCAGCGGATTGAACTTACCGACTGAGAGCAAACCCGCCGCTGGCGCTTAGCTGTCGCTGCTTAGCCGTCGTGGTGGCGCCGCCCGCCGCCACCGCGCCGCCGTCTGCGGCGGCCGACGCGGTAGACACCGTCCTCGACCATCAGCGTCATCAGCATGCCTTCGCGAAGGCCGCGATCAGCCACCCTGAGGCGCGGACACGGCCACATCCTAAGCACTGCCTCGAGGATCGCGCAGCCCGCCAGAACCAGATCCGCACGGTCGCGGCCGATGCATGGCTCGGCGACTCGCTCCTGGTAACTGCGCCGAACGAGATCATAGGTGACGCCGCGAGCGGCTTCGGTCTCGAGCCAGCAGCCGTCGACCCGGTTGCGATCGTAACGCGGCAAGCCGAGATGGATGCCCGCGAGCGTCGTCACGGTTCCCGATGTGCCCAGCAGGTGTGTGCGCCGCCCGGCGATACGTTCACCGAAACGGTGTTCGTTTTCGAACGGCGCCAGAAGTTCGAGCACGTGGTCGACCATCGCTTCGAATGTAACGCCGGTGATGTTGCGTCCGCCGAACTTTTCCGCCAGCGTGACGACGCCGACGGAAAGGGACGTCCAAGCCGCCATCATATCCTGTATCCCGGCATGAACAGGAAAGCCGCCGGGCGGGCGTGATCGGCGCGTGAGATCGAGCCAGATCAATTCGGACGAACCGCCGCCGATATCGAACACCAGAGCATAGTCGCTCGACTCGTCGATCAGCGAGGCACATCCGGAAACCGCGAGCCGCGCTTCGCCCTCGCGGCTCAGGATTTCGATATCGAGACCGGTCGCGCGGCGCGCGCGCTCGAGAAAGCTCGCACCGTTGCCTGCGATGCGGCACGCCTCGGTGGCAACAAGCATCGACCGGCGCACCTTGTGGCGCTCGATCTTGGCGGCGCAAACTTTCAACGCCTCGATGGTGCGCGCCATAGCCGCTTCCGACAACTCCTGGCTTTGACCGACACCCTCGCCGAGCCGGATGATGCGGGAAAACGCGTCGATCACCTGGAATCCGCGCCGAGAGGGCCGCGCCAGAAGCAGGCGGCAGTTGTTCGTGCCGAGGTCGAGCGCGCCGTAGACGGGCTCATCGCTGCGCGGTGGCGAACGCAGGTACGCCGGCACCGATGGGGCGGAAGACGGGGAAGGGCCTTGCCGGGCGCCAGCGGGGCGATCATCTGACCGGCCGGTCGGCGCCGCACGGCGCGCGGCATTATTCGCGTCGTTCAACGTCGGCGCGTGGGGCGACGTGATATCCCGCGGGCGGCCTTGGACATCGCGTGGCGCATGACGCGCCTCGAACTGGGCGGCGGGCGTCGCCTGCTCGCGAGCGGCAACCTCTTGTGCAGCGGAATCACCGAGGCCTTCGCAGTTTGACGTAAAGCCAACCGGCCTGCCCACTTGTGCGCCTGCGACAGCCGGTCGATCTACCACGCCCACTGGCGCAGCTCGATGTGCTGCATCCGGCTTATCCGGGACGCCGCCAGCGCCCTCGTCCTCTTCCAACCCCTCCACGTACCCTTCCCAGCGCCCGGCTGCCGGCAATCCATGAGGATCGCGCATCTTCGGACGTCAACTGGATTCAACTTGGCGACACTCTATCACCTCGGCGCCAAGGGTAAAGCGCACGCTGAGAACATTGATCACTTCCTCCTTGCCGGAAGTTTCGCCGGCGCGCATACACCGGGAAAGCGCTGGACTAACCCTGGTTGAGTGACGAGAGGCTCGCGAAGCGGTCCATGTGGGGAAACGGGACACGAATGCCCCTGGCCACGGCGGCGGCGGGGGCGGAAACGGCGGCGGGGACACAAGTTGCCGATGCGCCCCATCCTCGATGCGGCCCGCCAGCGTTGCGGCGAGGCTGGACCGATTGCGCACGGCGCGGTGATAGTGAGACGAAGTCGCAACGTCACCGCTTCTTCCCGCACGCACCGAGCGCCCTGTGTCGGCCACCCGCTGATCGCCAACATCGACGCTGGTGCCGCGCGCCGGCTCTTTCAGCCATCGTTGCCATTGTCTTGCTCGCCGGTGCCCCGCCTGTGATCGCCGACGCCAGCGCGACCGCGGTCAAAGGTGTCGACGCTGCGCCGCTGACGGAAACAGTCGCTTCGCCCGATACATCGAACGCTGCTGGACCAGCGCGTGACGGTGTCGGAGGTCGCGACGGCGCGGCACGCGAACGGGACGCCCCGAGCCCTGCGGCATTGCGCGCCTTGGTCGCCGGTTACCCCGATCATCTCCAGGACATCGACGGCGACACGCTCGTCTGGCGCGACGGTTCGCGGACGCGGTTGGACGACGGAACGGGCCGCAAGACCTACGAAGCCTGGCTCGCGCGCCCCGATATCGCCGACACGTTGTCACCACCCTACCGGCCGGGTCCGATCAACACGCCGCCCGTCCAGGGTGACGATCCCGGCCGCGCCCGCAATACAGCATTCTTCGATCGCGTCTACGGCGATTGCAGCAAAGGAGGCGTCGCGGCCCACCTGGTCGACGTGGTCTGGCTACCCGGCAAGTACGGCCGCAAAATCAAGGCGACGCGCATCAATGGCGTTGCAGATCGCCTCTCGCGGATCAGCCGTGAGCTCGATGCGTTGCCGATGCGTTTCGATCGCTACTTGTTTCCGCCGGCCGGCACCTATGTCTGCCGGGCGATTGCCGGCACCGACCGACGATCCGCGCACGGCTATGGCATCGCGATCGACATCGCCACGGCGGATTCGGACTACTGGAGGTGGTCATCGCCCGCCCCCGGCAAGAATGGCAACGCAATCGCGCCGGCTTGGCGCAACCGGATACCACACGAGATCGTCGCGATTTTCGAGAAACACGGCTTCATCTGGGGTGGCAAGTGGCACCACTTCGATACGATGCATTTCGAGTATCGACCGGAATTGCTGCCGCCGACGGCGCCTCGCTGAACCCCAGCCGGCCGCAATGGACGACGGCCGGATGAATAGGACCAAATTTGCCCGGATCACGGTTCCGGGAGGTCAGCCGGCAACTCCGAGGCCAGCACCGAAAACCAGAGCCGACGGCCAGCGCCGCCCCGTGACGGCCGTCTTGCGAACCGGGGATCAAGCTGATATACGGCCACCTCCATCCCGCGCGCGCTTCGCTGCAGACGCGCAATTTGGTGATGGGGGATCGTCTAATGGTAGGACTGCAGACTCTGACTCTGCCTGTCTAGGTTCGAATCCTAGTCCCCCAGCCAACTCCATCACAAGGCAAATGCCGTCACGTCGCAATTGCGGTAGCCGGGCTTGGGCGACCGGAATAGCCGTGCCACATCTCGTACACATTTAGACTGGACGCACGGCCCGAACATCACCAACTCGCCGTGCGCACGCCGTGCAGCCTCGGCTCAGGCATCGACGGCATTCTACGTTTGGCGCTTCGGATGCCCACCCGCATC